>NZ_JBPGXG010000078.1:0-21655 GCF_056755255.1 Monashia sp. HAY1-5C
TCCGTCGTCGGCAGCGTCAGATGTGTATAAGAGACAGGGCCCTGTGGGGCCACCCGCGTTCGCCGTGTTCAGTGCGTGGGGCGCCTGACGCCTCAGTCGTCCTCGGGCCCGACTGCCAGGGGCAGGACGACCCGGAAGGTGGCGCCCCCACCTGGCGTCTCGACGACCTCGAGCGACCCGCCGTGCGAGCGGACGATCTGGGTCACGAGGGCCAGGCCCAGCCCGAACCGGCGGCCCGCACCGTCCTCGGCCGCAGCGCGGGCGAAGCGGCGCGTCAGCACCTGCAGGTCGGCCGGGTCCACGCCCGGCCCGTGGTCCACGACGTCGAGCCGGACGCGCGACCCCTCGTCCGTCGCGACCTGCACCTCGACGGCGGCACCGCCGGTCGAGTGCGCCACGGCGTTGTCGACCAGCGCCAGGACGGCCCGGCGCAAGCTGGAGGTCACGCCGTCGACGACGACCGGTCGCCGCGTCGCCGAGTCGGGCCAGGACAGCGCCACCCCGGCCGCGGCCGCGTACGGCTCCAGGGAACGCCCGACCTGCTCGGCCACGTGCACGACGTTCACCGGTTCGCGGCTCGCGTCACCGGCGTCGAGCTGGGCCGACAGCAGGAGGTCGGACACGACGTCGCTCATGACCTTCGTGTCCTCGACGAGCTGGTCGACCTCGGTCCGGAGGTCGTCGCGTCCCTGCGCCCGCAGGTGGCGACGCAACAGCTGCGCGCGGATGCTGATGACGCTCAGTGGGGTCCGCAGCTCGTGGCTCGCGTCGGCGACGAACTGGCGCTGCAGCTCGAGCGCGTCGGCCAGGGGCCGCACGGCCCTGCGGCCTGCCAGCCACCCGGTCAGCGCGGAGAGCCCGACACCGAGCAGCCCGGCGACGCCCATCGCGACGAGGAGGCTGCGTTCCTGCGACGCATGGACGCGGATGTCGTACACCGCTGCGTACGTGTGGTTCTCGCGCTGCACGGCGGCCGCGGGCCAGTCGCGACCGTCGGCCTCGACGGGGACCGCGAACGGCCGTTGCGGGCCCGTCACCTGCGCTCTCACCCCGGCAGAGCGCAACGCCGCGGCTGCCGCCTGCTCCACGGCCGGCGGCATTCCCGTCGTCGACCTCGTCCCCTGGGAGGTCAGCTCGACGAGCCAGATGCCCGGTGGGGAGTCGACGACGTCGTCGACCGTCGCGGCCGATGCGTCGACCTGGCGACGGATCTCGGTGGCCTGCTGCCGGTCGAAGAGGAGCCCGGCGCCGAGGATGGCCAGCAGCACGACGAGCGCCGTCGCGGACCCGACCCGGACCGCGATCGACCGCGCGGCCCGCCCGACCGGGTCCGGCTGGGCGCCGGACGGTCGCGCCGGCCGCTCCTCGGCGCCCCGGCTCACGAGCGCCCCAGCCGGTAGCCGACACCGTGGACGGTCTCGACGACCCGCTTGCCCAGCTTGCGACGCAGGTAGTGGACGTAGGTGTCGACGGCGCCGAGGGTGTCGGCGCGGTCGAAGGCCCGGTCGAGCAGCTCCTCCCGGGTGAAGACGCGGGTCGGCCGGCGAGCGAGCACCTCGAGCAGCGCCGCCTCACGCCGCGACAGCACGACGTCGTCCCGGTCGCCGACGACCCGCTGCTCGCCGACGACCAGACGCCGCGACCCCACCGCCAGCTCCGCGGCCCCGCCGCCGCGCGGGCGCAGCAGCGCCCGGAGCCGGGCAAGGAGCTCCTCGACGTCGAACGGCTTGACGACGTAGTCCTGCGCGCCGGCGTCGAGCCCCTCGACCCGGTCGGCCACGGTGCCGCGGGCCGTGAGGAAGAGGATCGGTACGGCCAGGCCCTTCGTCCGCAGGCGCGAGACGAGGTCGACCCCCTCGATGCCGGGCAGGCCGCGGTCGACGACGAGGACGTCCCACTCCCCCACCAGGCCCTGGTGCAGCCCCGCCTGCCCGTCGCGGACGGGCGTGACCGCGTAGCCCTCCTCGGTCAGCAGCTGCTCGAGCATCGTCGACAGGTCGGCATCGTCCTCGACGAGCAACAGCCGCGGCCGGCGGTCCGGGGGCTTCGGCGCACGCCCGGTGGACGCGCCCCCCGTCAGGTCGTCGGACATGCGCCCCACCATCGCCTCCCCGTCTCATAACTTTCTGAGATCCGCTGCCGACGATCGACGGCGTGAGCACCACGATGACACCCCGCCGCCCGGTCCACCGGCGTCCCGACCACGGAGTCCGCAGTGCCCTGCGCAGCGGCGTCGAGTTCCGACGCTGGCGACACCGTGTCGCCGACCTGCTCGAAGCCCTGGCCGTGGGCACGCTCATGCTCGTCGTCGCGCAGTTCCTCGCCGGCGGCGGCAGCCACGACCTGCTGACCGGCGACGCCGGCTCCCGCCTCACGGCGGTCGGGCGCCTCACCGGCCTCGTCGCGATGGACCTGCTGCTCGTCCAGCTCGTCCTCGCCGCCCGCGTGCCGTGGGTCGACCGCGTCTACGGGATGGACCGCGCGCTCAAGGCGCACCGCATCCTCGGCCGGGTCACCGTCCCGCTCGTGCTCGTCCACGTGGGCACGATCGTCGTCGGCTCGGCCTTCGGTGACGCACGCACCGGCGTCGTCGGCTGGATGCGCGAGCTGCTCTCCCTCGTCCTCGGTGACGGCGACCTGCTCCTCGCCGCGCTCGCCACCGTCGCCCTCGTCGCGATCGCCGTGACCTCGGTCCAGATCGCCCGTCGGCGCATCGGCTACGAGGCGTGGCACGTCGTGCACCTCACGGCCTACGCCGCGGTGGTCCTCTCGGTCCCGCACGAGCTGTCGCTCGGGTCCGACCTCACCGCGTCGGCGTGGAGCCGCGCCTACTGGTGGACGCTGTGGGTCGTCGTCGCGGCGAGCGTCCTCTGGTGGCGGCTCCTGCTCCCGATCGCGCGCAGCGCCCGCCACGGCCTGCGGGTCGCCGAGGTCGTCGAGGAGTCCGAGGGCGTGTGGTCGGTCGTCATGCGCGGCCGCCACCTCGACCGGCTCCAGGTGCGCGCCGGGCAGTTCTTCAACTGGCGGTTCGTGACACCACGGCTGCTCCCGGCCGCGCATCCCTGGTCGCTGTCGTCGGCGCCCGACGGCCGCAGCCTGCGCATCACCGTGCGCGGACTCGGCGACCACTCGTCGGCGATCGCCGACCTCGAGCCCGACACGTTCGTCCTCGTCGAGGGCCCCTACGGCGCCTTCACGACGCAGGCCCGCGTGCGGCGCAAGGTCCTCCTCCTCGCGGCGGGCATCGGCGTCACCCCGGTGCGCGCCCTCCTCGAGGAGCTCGTGACGCAACGCCAGGCCCTGCCCGGTGACGTCACCGTCGTCTACCGCGCGAACGACGCGAGCCAGCTTCCCCTGCACGCCGAGCTCGAGGCGCTCGTCGAGCTCGCCGACCACCACCTCGAGACGCTCGTCGGTCCCCCGGTTGCCGGGTCCGTGCTGCCCGAGGGTGTCGGCGGCGCAGGCTCGGACGCCGAGCGCCTGGCTCGCCTCGTCCCCGACCTCGCCCGGCACGAGGTGTACCTCTGTGGGCCGCCGCAGTGGATGTTGCTCGCGCACCAGGCGGTCCGCCGCGCCGGCGTCCCCGGCCCCCACGTCCACGACGAGAGGTTCGGCTGGTGAGGAAGACGACATCGCTCATCGTCGGCGTCGCGAGCGCCACGGCCATCGGAGCGTCCTGGGCCGCCGGCCTGGCGCCGAAGCACGACGCCGTGGGAGGCGTCACGATGTCCGCGCCACCCGCGCCACCCGCGTCGACGAGCCGCTCGACGGGTGACGCGTCCGGCGGCTCGGGTGCCGCCCGAACGTCCGGCGCGCCGCGGGCCAACACGAGGAGCGCACCGAAGGGCGCGTCGAAGAGCGTCGGCACGAGCACGTCGAAGCCGTCCGCCCCGCGTCCACGCACCGTCGACGGCGGGGTCGCGAGCACCCAGTACGGCAACGTGCAGGTCGCCATCACCGTCACCGGCTCACGGATCACCGACGTCACGGCGCTGCACCTCACCGACAGCTCGGGACACTCGGCGCGGATCAGTGCCTACGCGGCCCCGATTCTGCGCCGGGAGGCCCTCACCGCTCAGTCCGCCCAGATCGACATGGTCAGCGGTGCGACCTACACGAGCGAGGCCTACCGGCAGAGCCTGCAGTCGGCCATCGACGCCGCGCACCTCTGAGTGTCCGTCGCACGTTCCTGCAACGCCTGGCCCGAACCGCCCCTGCCTGTCGGCGCGATCTGCCATGATGCGCGCGCACTCACTACTCACAGGGGCTCCACATGTTTCGTCGCCGTCCTCTCGCGACGGCCCTGACGCTGGCGCTCGTCGCGCCCGTCTCGGCCCTCACGGCGTCCGCCGCCACCGCGGCTCCCACCCGCTCGACGACACCCTCGCCGACCGCCTCGGTGACCACTTCGATGACCCTTCCCGCCGCTGCGCCCGCGGCGGCACCCACCGCGTCGTCGATCGGGGCCAAGCGGCTCCCACGCCCGGCGACCGCCAAGGGACCGCACCGCGCGCACGACGCGCACACCGTGCTGGTCCGGTTCAGGAACACGGCCTCGACGGCCTCACGCCAGCGGGCGGTCCAGCGCCGCGGCGGCAGCCTCGGACGCGCCCTGCCGGGCACCGGCTTCGTCACCGTGCACGCCGCGGGCGCCGCCGACGAGCTGGCCAGCCGGCTGACCACCGACCCGTCGGTGGCCGAGGTGACCCTCGACTACGTCCGCGAGGCATCGGCCACGCCCAACGACCCGGGCTACACGTACGGCGACCAGGAGTACCTCAAGACCGTGCGGATGCCCGGTGCGTGGGACCGCTCGAAGGGCTCGCTCAACACGCTGGTCGCCGTCGTCGACACCGGCGTCAACGGCAGGCACCCGGACCTCACCGGCCGCACCGTCGCCGGCTACAACGCCATCACGAACGTCGGCATCGCAGCCGGTGCGGCGAGCGACGACAAGGGCCACGGCACCATGGTCGCGGGCATCATCGCCGCGGAGACGAACAACGGCGAGGGCATCGCCGGCGTCGCCTGGAACGCCCGCGTCATGCCCGTCAAGGTGCTGAACTCCCTCGGCCAGGGCACCGACTCCGACATCGTCGAGGGCATCGGCTGGGCCGTCGCCCACGGCGCCCGCATCATCAACCTGTCGCTCGGCGGGGACGAGGACAGCCCGGTCCTGCACGACGCCGTCCGCAGCGCCGTCGCCAAGGGCGCGGTCGTCGTGGCCGCTGCGGGAAACTACGGCGACGGCGTGCCGCAGTACCCGGCCGCCTACCCCGAGGTCGTGGCCGTCGCGGCCACGGACGGCGCCGGCGCGCTCACCGACTTCAGCACGTACGGCTCGTGGGTCGACGTCGCGGCCCCCGGGTGGGGCATCGTCTCGACCGGCCGGCCCGACTCCGCCGGCAACCTCTACTACATCGGTGACGGCACGTCGTTCTCGGCGCCGATCGTCTCCGGTGTCGTCGCGCTGCTCCGGACGAAGACGCCGTCCATGACGCCGGCACAGGTGCTGGCGCGGCTCAGGGCGACCGCCCGCGACGCCGGCCCCCGCGGCTTCGACCCGTACTACGGGGCGGGCATCCTCGATGCCACCAACGCCCTCGGCGGCGGGTACGCCGCCGACCTCGCCCTCCCGGCGGCGGGGGCCAACGAGCCGAACGACGTGCCGTCGCGGGCGACGCCGGTGCAGCTCGGTGACACCTGGACGCCGAGCGCCACCGCGACCATCGGGATCGAGGGCGACGTCGACTGGTACCGGTTCGACTCGCCGAGCCCGCAGTCGATGACCGTCACCGTGACGCCCGCCGCCTACGACGGCACCTACCCCCAGAACCTCGATGCGACGATCCGCGTGCTCGATCCCCAGCTGCGCCTCATCGGGGACGTCGACAACCAGCCGCCGGGCGGCTCGGAGTCCGTCTCCCTCGAGACGGGCTCGGGCACGTACTACGTTGCGGTCGCCAACCTCAACGGTGCCCGTGACGCGCGCCCGTACACCATGACGGTGGAGAACACCGGCCGTGGCGTCTTCGACCCGCCCGCCACCAAGAACCTGGACAGCTGGCAGTCCGTGAAGAACACGGCGGTCGCCGACGTCACCGGCGACGGCCGTGCCGACATCGTCGCGACGATCGGCGACACCGGCTACGAGCGAGCCGGTGACCTCTACGTCATCCCCGTCGACACCGCGGGCTCGCCCGGCACACCCGTGCCGCACCTGACGAGCCAGCGGTCGATCCCGCGCGGCCTCGCCGTCGGGGACGTCGACCACGACGGCGACACCGACGTCGTCGTCGCCACCGACCTCGGCGTGCAGCTCCTGCGCCAGGACGCCGGCGTGTTGACCCCCGCCCAGCTCATCCCCGGCACGGAGGGCAGCTCCCTCGTGGCAGCGACCGATCTCGACGCTGACGGCCGGCTCGACATCGTGGTGGCCATCGCCTCCCCCGCAGGGGACACGCGAACGGTCCAGGTCCGGGCTCTGCTCCAGCTGCCGGACAGCAGCTGGGCGGCCACCGACATCGCGGGGCCGCAGGAGTGGCGCGCGACCTTCGACCTCGCGGTGGGCAACGTCGACGCCGACCCCCGGCCGGACGTCGTGACGCTCCACGGCGGCACGGTCACCGTCAACCACAACGGTGGTGCGTCCTGGTCGGCGACGAGCACGGTGCTCGACAACCTGGACACCGGCCAGGGCCTGGAGCTGCTCGACGCGACGCGCGACGGACGGCTGGACATCGAGGTGAGCTCGACGCACATGACGCCTCGGGTCGACGTGCTGGTCCAAGCCCCCGACGGCACCCTGGGCGCGCCGGTCGCCGTGCCGACGGGCAGCAACCCGAACGACCTGACCTCCGGGGACATCGACGGTGACGGCGTGAAGGACCTCGTCGTCCTCCATGACGGCACGCCCTCCGTGTCGGTCCTGCCGCAGTCGGGATCCGGCTTCGCCCAGCCCATCGTCACGACGACCCCGTACATCTACGACCGGGGCGTCGGCGAGCTGTCCACCGGCGACCTCGACGGTGACGGCAAGGTCGACGTGGTCCTGCCCTCCGACTACGGCATCACCCTGCTCCGCAACGCATACGGCATCACGCCGGGCCACGAGCAGGACTGGGTGCGCAGTGCCTGGCCGGCCGACTTCGGCAGCGGGCTGCCGGTCACGACGGCGCCGACGGTGACGTTCGCGCGTGATGTCGTGACCTCGACGGTCACTGCCTCGACCGTTCGGCTCGTCAACGGCCGCACCGGCACCGCCGTCCCCGCGACGGTCACGTACGACGCGGTCAGGCGCACCGCCACGGTCAAGCCGTCGACGAGGCTCTACGACTGGGCGCCCTACCGGCTCCTGGTCTCCGGCGTGAAGGACACGTCGGGCGCGTCGATGACCACGGCGTACACGAGCACCTTCCGAACCACGGACCTCGCGCCACCGGCCGTCGGCTCGTTCAGGGCGACCGGTGCACTGCGCGCGGCGACCCTGACGTGGACCGCCCCGTACGCGAACGACCTCGACCGGTTCGTCGTGCGGATGGCCGCGGGCTCCACGCCGCCGTCCAGCGTCGCGGCCGGGACGAGCGCCTACTCCGGCACGGGCACGAAGGCCACGGTCCCGCTCGCCCAGGGCACGACGTACAGCTTCCGCATCTGGGCCAAGGACCGCACCGGTCACTACAGCCCGTCCTCGTGGGGACGGCTCGTCGGCACCGCGGAGTCGATCACCTCGAACGTCACCTCGGTCACCCGGGGCTACCCGGTCACCGTGAGCGGCAGGCTCGTCCGCAAGGACACCGGCGGTCCTGTCGCCGGCGCGACGCTCCAGCTGTACTGGCGCCGGGTGGGCACGTCGACGTGGACCCTCACGGCGACGCGCACGTCCAGCTCCACCGGCACGTTCGCCTACGCGCACAAGCCGAGCGCGTCGGTGGACTACATGTGGGTCTACCGCGGGTCCACGGCCCTCGTCGGCTCGAGCAGCGCGCTGCGCCGGGTCACCGTGCGCTGACGCCCGGGCCGCCCGGGCGTCGTCACCGCAGGTCTCTCAGGCCCAGCGGTAGCGACGCTCGGGGCGACCCGTGGCGCCGTAGCGCAGCGATACCTCGGCCTTCCCGCTCGAGGCGAAGTACTCGAGGTAGCGACGTGCGCTGACGCGGGAGATCCCCACGGCCTCAGCGCATTCCGTGGCCGACAACGTGTCGACTGCCTCTCGCAGAGCGGCCGCTACCGCGTCGGCGGTCTCGGCGCTGAGTCCCTTGGGCAGGGGTGCCGACGGACGCGTCCCGCCCGGTCCCGACACGAACGCCGCGTCGATCTGCGCCTGGGTCAGCTCGTCGTCGGCGAGGCGGCGCTCCCGCTCCGCCGCGTACGCCTGGAGCCGCTGCTCGAGGTCGGGGAACGCGAACGGCTTGAGCAGGTACCCCACGACGCCCTCGCGCACGGCCCGGCGCACCGCGTCGGCCTCCTTGGCCGCGGTGATGACGAGGACGTCGCAGGTGGCGCCCGCGGTGCGCATCCTCGTCACGAGGTCGAGGCCGAACGCGTCGGGCAGGTAGAGGTCGAGCAGCACGAGGTCGGGCGCGAGCTCGAGGACGAGGTCGAGGGCCTCGTCACCCGAGCGCGCCGTGCCGACGACCTCGAACCCCTCGACCCGCTCGACGAAGCCGCGGTGGATGCGCGCCACCATGAAGTCGTCGTCGACGACGAGCACGCTGATCATCGCTTCTCCTCGCCCTGCACGGCCCCGGCCTCGACGGTGAGGCGGGCCACGAACCGGGCCCCGTCGGGCGTGTTCTCGACGTCGACCTCGCCGCCCCGACGCTGGCAGATCAGACGCGTCAGCGCCAGACCGATGCCGCGCTCGCCGGCCTGCGCCGCCTTCGTCGTGAACCCGTGCGTGAACACCTCGGTGACCACCTCGGGTGCGACGCCGGGCCCCGAGTCGACGACGCTGACCTCGACGGCCGACGCGTCCTGGCGGATCGTCAGCTCGACCCAGCGGTCCGGCCCGGCGGCGGTGGCGGCGGCGTCGATGGCGTTGTCGACGAGGTTGCCGACGACGGCGGACACGTCGGCCGAGTCGCGCTGCGCGAGCCGGCCGAGCGAGGTCTCCTCGGACACCCGCAGCTCGACGCGGCGCTCGGTGGCCTGGGCCGCCTTGGCCATGAGCAGCGCCGCGATGGCGGTGTCCCGCACACGCCGCGACACGGCGACGTCGAGCTCGGCCCGGTGCTCGCTCACGGAGTCGACGAAGCCGACGACCTCCTCGTACTCGCCGAGCTGGATGAGCCCGGAGATGGTGTGCAGCTGGTTGGCGAACTCGTGCGCCTGTGCCCGCAGCAGCTCGGTGGTGCTGCGGAACGACCCGAGCTCGCGCTCGAGGTCGGCCAGCTCCGTGCGGTCGCGCAGCGTCGTCACCGACCCGAGCGGCCGCCCGTCCTTGCTCACCTCCATGCGGTTCATGACGAGGACGCGGCCGCGCCGCAGCACCACCTGGTCGCGCGGGGCGACGGCGTCGGTTCCACCGTCGGTGTGCGTGCCGGTGCCGGACGCGTCCGCGTCGGGGACGCCCCGCAGCACGTCCCGCAGGCGCGGTCCGATCGGCAGATCGTCGAGGCGCATCCCGACGACGTGCTCCGGCAGGTCGAGCAGACGCTGGGCGACGTTGTTCACCAACGTGATCCGCTCGTTCGTGTCGAGCGCGACGACACCCTCGGCGAGGCCGAACAGCATCGCCTCGCGGCTCTCGGCCAGGCCGGTGATCTCGGCCGGCTCGAGCCCGAGCGTCTGCCTCTTGATCCGGCGCGCCAACAGCCACGAGCCGAGACCGCCGACGACCAGCGCGATCCCGAGGTAGGTGGGTAGGTAGGCCGACGCCCCCTGCAGCCGGTCGAGCGCCGACGGCATGTGCTCCGCGATCATGACCGTCCCCAGCTGCGTGCCGACCGGCAGCTGCGGCCCCTTGACCGACGGGTCGGGCACCGACAGCAACGGGCTCTGGGCCACGAGCATCCGTTCGCCGCCGAGCTCCATGACCCCGGTCCAGCTCGCACCGTTCGCCACCGCCGGCGAGCCGACCGGGAGGGGGGCCCGCTCGAGCGTCGGGTCCGAGGACACCCGCACCATCTCGTCGGCGTCGGCGACGCTCATCGACGTGACGTTGTACTGCGTCACGATGGACTGCACCAGCGTGGGCAGCACGGTGAGCACCCCACGCGGAGCCATCTCCGTCCGCACGATCGGCGTGCTCGCCAGCTGCTCGGCGATGGCCGACACCCGGCGACCCTCGGTGCGGGTGAACGTCGCCTCCGACTGGGACAGCGAGACGAGACCGACCGCCACGAGCACGCCAACCAGGATGAGCATCTGGACAGCGAGCAGCTGCCCCGTGAGGGTCAGCCGACCGAACCACCGGCCCGTGCTCTGCTTGACCACAACGAACTCAACCTTCATTGGTGACACAACGGCGACACCCGTCCGGGACGCGGGCACGATCATGCCGTTCCAGCCCAAGATCGCGAAAGAGATCTCAACGATGAGCACTCACCACACTGCCCGTCCCGGCAGCGCCGGCACCCGCAGCACCAGCAGCACCCGCAGCACCCGCCGCCGCGTCGGCGCCCTCGTCGCCCTCACCGCCGCCGGTGCCCTCGCCCTCTCGGCGTGCGGCGCCACCGCCAAGAAGGACGGCTCGTCCACCGGCGCCGCTGCCGGTCCCGCCTCGAGCCTGCAGATCATGGTTCCCAACAGCCCCGGCGGCGGCTACGACACGACCGCCCGCACCGTGGCCAAGGTCATGGAGAACGAGAAGATCACCAACTCGATCCAGGTCTTCAACCTGCCCGGCGCCGGCGGCACCGTCGGCCTCCAGCGCATCGTCAACGAGAAGGGCAACGGCAAGCTCGCCATGCAGATGGGCCTCGGCGTCGTCGGCGCGGCCTACACGCAGAAGTCGAAGGCGACCCTCGCCGACACCACGCCGATCGCCAAGCTCATCGAGGAGGCCGGCGCCATCGTCGTCTCCAAGGACTCGCCGTACAAGGACCTCAAGAGCCTGGTCGACGCGTGGAAGAAGGACCCGTCGAAGGTCAACGTCGGTGGCGGCTCCAGCCCGGGTGGCCCCGACCACCTGCTGCCGATGCAGCTGGCCAAGGCCGCCGGCATCGACCCGACCAAGGTGTCCTACATCTCCTACGACGGCGGTGGCGAGCTGCTTCCCGCGGTCCTCGGCAACAAGATCGCCTTCGGCGCCAGCGGCTTCGGCGAGTTCCTCGAGCAGGTCAAGTCCGGCTCCATCCGGGTCCTCGCGGTGACCAGCGACAAGCGCATCGACGCCCTCCCCGACGTGCCGACCGTCAAGGAGTCGGGCATCGACTTCACCTTCACCAACTGGCGTGGCATCGTCGCGCCGCCGGAGATCTCGGCCGCCGACAAGCAGGTCTGGGTCGACGCCCTGACGAAGATGCACGGCACCGACGCCTGGAAGAGCGAGCTCGAGAAGCGCGGCTGGACCGACGCGTTCGAGACCGGTGACCAGTTCGGCACCTTCCTCAAGGCGCAGGACAAGGACGTCGCCGACATCCTCACGGGCCTCGGGCTGACGAGCTGACGATGTCCGACACGACTTCCGACCGCACGGCCGCTCGGACCGGCGCGCAGGACGTCGAGAAGCAGGGCGGGGACCGCGCACAGTACGGAATGTGCGCGGCCCTCGCCGGCCTCGGCATCCTCCTGCTGGTCAACGCGGCCCAGCTCGCCCCGGTGGCGAGTACCAACGACTCGCTCGGCCCCAAGGTGGTCCCGACCGTCCTCGGTGTCCTCCTGCTCATCGTCTCCGCCGCGTACGCCGTCGACATCCACCGTGGTGGCGTCGGGGCGGCCGACGAGGGCGAGGACGTCGACCTCGGCGCCAAGGCCGACTGGAAGACCGTCGGCCTGCTCGTCGTCGTCTTCGGCGTGAGCGCCGCGCTCATGGACTCGCTCGGCTGGGTCATCGCCGGCACGCTCCTGTTCGCGGGGTCCGCCTTCGCGCTCGGCAACCGGCACCACGTCCGCGGTGTCCTCGTCGCGCTCGCGATCTCGCTCGCCACCTTCTACGCGTTTGCCATCGGGCTCGGGGTCAACCTGCCCGCAGGCATCCTCCAAGGAATCCTCTGATGGACAACCTCAACCACCTCATCGACGGCTTCGTCCACGTCCTGACGCCGCTGAACCTGCTGTTCGCGTTCATCGGCGTCGTCGTCGGCACCGCGGTCGGCGTGCTGCCCGGCATCGGCCCGGCCATGACGGTCGCCCTGCTGCTGCCGATCACCTTCACGCTCGACACGACCCAGGCCCTCATCATGTTCGCCGGCATCTTCTACGGCGGCATGTACGGCGGGTCGACGACCTCGATCCTGCTCAACACCCCCGGCGAGTCGTCCTCCGTGGTCACCGCCCTCGAGGGCAACAAGATGGCCAAGGTCGGACGGGCCGCCCAGGCGCTGGCGACGGCCGCCATCGGCTCCTTCGTCGCGGGCACCATCGCCACGGCCCTGCTCGTCCTCGTCATGCCGCAGGTCGTGGCCTTCGCGATCCAGCTCGGCTCGCCCGAGTACTTCGCCATCATCATGCTGGCGTTCGTCGGCGCCAGCATGGTGCTCGGCTCGTCCCGGCTCCGCGGCTTCGCGGCGCTGCTCGTCGGCCTGTCCATCGGCATCGTCGGCATCGACAAGGTGACCGGCCAGCAGCGGATGACCTTCGGCATCCCGCAGCTGGCCGACGGCATCGACATCGTCGTGGTCGCCGTCGGGCTCTTCGCCGTCGGCGAGGCGCTCTGGGTCGCCGCGCACCTGCGCCGCAAGGCCGGCGGCGTCATCCCCGTGGGCCAGCCGTGGATGGGTCGCGACGACTGGCGACGCTCGTGGAAGCCGTGGCTGCGCGGCACCGCCCTCGGCTTCCCCTTCGGCGCCATCCCCGCCGGTGGTGCCGAGGTCCCGACCTTCCTGTCCTATGTCGCCGAGCGCAAGCTGACCAAGCACCCCGAGGAGTTCGGCCACGGCGCCATCGAGGGCGTCGCCGGACCGGAGGCCGCCAACAACGCGTCCGCCGCCGGCACCCTGGTGCCGCTGCTCGCCATCGGCCTGCCGACCAACGCGACCGCCGCGATCATCCTCACCTTCCTGCAGGGCCGCGGTCTCGAGCCGGGCCCCCTGCTCATCGAGAAGCAGCCGGTCCTCGTCTGGACGCTCGTGGCGAGCCTCTTCGTCGGCAACACCCTGCTGCTGGCCCTCAACCTGCCCCTGGCGCCGCTGTGGGCCAAGCTGCTCCAGATCCCGAGGCCCTACCTCTACGCGGGCATCCTCTTCTTCGCGACGATGGGCGCGTGGGCGGTCAACGGCCAGGCCTTCGACCTCTACCTGCTCCTCGGCATCGGTCTGGTCGGCTTCGCGATCCGCCGCTTCGGCCTGCCGGTGCTGCCGCTCATCATCGGCGTCATCCTCGCCCCGATCGCCGAGCTGCACCTGCGACGCTCCCTGCAGCTGTCGCACGGCGCCGTCAGCGGCCTCCTCGGCGGCCCCGTCGCCTGGGTCTGCTACGGCATCATCGTGCTGGCCATCCTGTGGCCGCTCGTCGCGAAGGCCATCCGCGCCGCCCGTGGCGGCAAGGGCGGTCCGGGATCGGGCCTGCTGGCCGAGCTCCGTGAGGAGGCAGCGGTATGACCATCCTCGTCGGCTACATCCCGACCCCGCAGGGCGAGGCCGCGCTCGCGGCCGCCACCGCCGAGGCCCGCGCCCACGGCGACCGCGTCCTCGTCGTCAACATGTCCCGCGACGACAAGCTCGTCGACGCCCACCGCGCCGACGGCCGCGACCTCACCCGCCTCGACGCCGACCTCGCCGAGTCCGGTGTCGAGCACGAGGTGCGGCGCGTCGAGCACGGCACCGATCCCGCCGACGCGATCCTCGAGATCATCGACGAGGAGGCACCCCGGATGCTCGTCATCGGCATCCGGCACCGCTCGCCCGTCGGCAAGCTCCTGCTCGGCTCGACCGCCCAGCGGCTGCTGCTCGACGCGGCGTGCCCGGTGCTCGCCGTCAAGGCCGGCTGAGCCAGCCACGCCGATGCCCACCCGACCGACGTCGGGTGGGCATCGACGTTCCCACGGGTCGGTCGACCCGTGCCGCCCGGTCGTGCTTCACCACCAGCCCTGGCGGCGGGCCCAGCGCAGCAGCCACAGGCTGATCCCGACCATGACGGCGAGGACGAGGACCAGCTGCGGCACGTGCGTCTGGTCGTTGACGATGAGGTTCATGCCGTAGACGCTCGCGATCGCGGTGATCGGCAGCGTGATGGCGGCGATGACCGCCAGCCGCTCCATGGCGACGGTCATCTTCGTCGTGACGCGGGTCTGGTAGAGGTCGATGACGCCGACGAGGAAGCCCAGCTCGCCGTCGCCGAGGTTGCGGACGCGCTCGAACTGGTCGGCGAGGTCGCGGGCATGCCGCCGCGCGTCGGCGGGCACGAACCGGTCCAGCGACTGGATTCGGGCCTGGATGTCATGGCCCTGCGCGGCCATGGTGCGGGCCGTGCTCAGCTCGTGGCGTAGCAGGAAGAGCTGTTCGAGCAGGTCCTCGGGGCGACGGAAGTCCGGCGACATGACCTCCGCCTCCAGGGCCGGCAGCCGGGCCGCGACCTCGCGCACCGCTGCGCTCTGCCGCCGGGCGACGGCCGAGTTGATGACGTAGGCCAGCTCGAACGGGTTCTCGGGCGCGAGCCGTCCCGCCTCGATGCGGGCCCGGACCGACCGCGTCTCCACCGTGGCGTCCTCGGCGCTCAGGACGGGGTTGCGCGGTCCGTGCACGGTCACGAGGTACCGGTCCGCGATGAGCTCGTCGAGCTCGAGCACGTGGACGTGACCGCCCTGGCCCGTCAGCGGCGCGTGGAGGATGACGAAGAGCTGGTGCTCGTACGAGTGGACCGTCGGCACGAAGTTCCGTTCGGCACAGGCCTGCCGGACGAGGGCGTGGGCGCGCAGCGGTCCGGCCAGGAGGGCGTCGGCCTCGGGGTCGTAGTCGGGCACGTCGACCCAGACGAAGCCGTCGGCCCGGGCGAGCAGCGACTCGAGCTCGCCCGGTGGGTGGTCGGTGATCCCGTCGACACTGACGAACGACACCTGCATGGCCCCACTGTGGCACCGCCGGGCCGAGGCCGCAGTCGATGGCGCAGTCGATGGCGCAGTCGATCGCGCAGTCGATCGCGCCGGCGGGTCAGCCCCCGACGCAGGCGCCGGTCGCGACCTCGCGCTGGGCCGTGGACGCCGCGTCGAGGACCGGCTTTGCCTCGGCGAGGGTCAACGCGTAACCGGTCGAGTCGTCCTCGAGCGACTTGGCGAAGATGACGCCGACGACCCGGCCCCGGGTGTCGAGCAGCGGGCCGCCGGAGTTGCCCGGCTGCACGCTCGTGGCCAGCGAGTAGATCTCGCGGACGACGCGGTCCTGGGAGTAGATGTCGAACCCTCGCGCGTCGAGGACACCACGTACCCGGGCGGAGACGACGCGGTACGGCCCGTCGAGCGGGAAACCCGGGACGGCGGCCGAGTCACCACGGGCGATGTCGGTGCCGAGCTGGAGCGCCGGCAGGTCGAGGCCCTCCACCTCGAGCACCGCGAGGTCGCGCTCGGGGTCGAAGACGACGACGTGGGCCGTCAGCGTCCGCCCGTCGACCTCGACGCGCACCTCGGACGCCCCGGCGACGACGTGCGCGTTGGTGACGACCCGGTTGCCCTGCAGCACCCAGCCGGTGCCCTCCTGCCCGCGCTGGCACCGGTCGGACTGCGTCAGCACCTTGACAACGGAGCGCCCCGCGGCGCGGATCGCCTCCGACCGGGCGACCGACGCGTCGGGAGCCGGGACCGGCGTGATCGGCTCCGGCGCAAGGGAACCGAAGACCTGCGGGAAGCCCTGGCTCGACAGGAACCCGCGGAAGCCGCTGAAGACGCGTCCGGCGTCCTCGGGCACGATCGTGTTGACGACGCGCAGCACCCTCGACTCGGCCATGGCCCGCGCGAGCGCCGGGTTGCCCGCGGTGCGCATCGTGCCGCCGATGAACCACACGATGAGGCTCGCGGCGAGGAGCACGACGACGGCGCCGAGCGCCGAGTCGACGCGGCGGAACGGCGTCCGGCCGACCCGTTGGCGGATGCGGTTGCCGAGGAGGCTGCCGAGGAACTGCCCGAGCCAGCCGAACCCGACCACCCCCACGACGAGGGCGATGACGCGGCTGCGGGTGTTGCCGGCGACGGCGTCCCAGTGCGCGAGCAGGCCGGGCAGCTGCCACACGGCGACCGCCGCGAAGAGGAAGAACCCCACGAGCGAGGTGACGCTCTGGATGAGGCCCTGCCGGTAGCCGGAGACGGCGTAGGCCAGCAGGAGCACGCCGAGCGCGATGTCGAGCACGACGCTGCCGGTCATCCGCGGCCCCGCCCGACGTAGCGTTCCGGGAGGGGCCGGTGCACCGACGCGTCCCAGCGCTGCTCGAGGCCCGCGAGGTCGAGGACGCGGCCGAGCAGGCCGGCGGTGAAGCCCCAGAGGAGCAGCTCGTCGAGGCCGAAACCGGGTCCCACGTACCCGGACGGGTGCGTCACCGAGAAGCGGGTGGCCGGCGCGACGAGGTGGGAGACCGGCACCGACAGCACGTCGTGGACCTCGTTCGGGTCGCGGACCGACAGCGCGGACGGGCGGGCCCACCAGCCGAGGACCGGCGTGACGACGAAGCCCGAGAACGGGATGAACAGGGACGGCAGGGTGGCCACGACGTCGACGCCCGAGGGGTCGAGGCCGGTCTCCTCCTGCGCCTCGCGCAGTGCGGTGGCGACGTCGTCGGCGTCCTCGGGGTCGCGGGCGCCACCCGGGAAGGCGATCTGCGCGGGGTGCGAGCGCATGTCGTGGGACCGCTCGACGAGGACGACGTGCGCCTCCTCGTCGGAGGCTCCCCCGTCCGGGTCCGACGGGTCCGACGGGTCCGACGGGTCCGACGGGTCCGACGGGTCCGACGGGTCCGACGGGTCCGACGGACCGGACGCGCTCGAGGCGAGCGCCGCCGGCGGCGGGCCGAAGAGGATGAGGACGGCAGACTCGCGGCCGCCCTCGTCGGGTGGCACGAAGAGCGAGAAGTCCTCGGCGCGCGCGGTGCCGAGGCGGTCGGCCAGCCGGTCGAGCCACGACGGACGCGGCATCCCGCCCGGGGGCACCGGCGCCGGCTCGATCGTCCCGGTGCGGCCGGCGTACGCGATACCGCTCGCGACGTGCGTCACGCGTTCCCCTGCCCCGCCGCGGCCCGGACGTCCGGCCCGGCACCGTCCTGCTCGGCGGCCTGTGCGGCAGCGGCGGCGCGGGCCGCCTCCTCGAGGGCCTGCGGGGCGAGCTCGTACTTGAGCAGCTTCGCGGCCCTGTCGGGGTCGGTCTCGCCGACGCCGTAGCTGGGGCACCAGCGCGCCACCGGGCAGGCGCCGCAGGCGGGACGCTTGGCGTGGCACGTGCGCCGGCCGTGGAAGATGACGACGTGGCTGAGCATCGTCCAGTCCTTGCGCATGAAGAGGCGACCGATCTCGTGCTCGACCTTGACCGGGTCCTCCTCCTCGGTCCAGCCGAAGCGACGCACGAGCCGGCCGAAGTGCGTGTCGACGGTGATGCCCGGCACGTCGAACGCGTTGCCGAGCACGACGTTCGCCGTCTTGCGGCCGACGCCGGGCAACGTCACGAGGTCCTTGAGCCGGCCCGGGACCTCGCCGTCGAAGTTCTCGACGAGGGCGATGCCGAGCTTGATGAGGGCGTCGGCCTTGTTCCGGTAGAAGCCGGTGGGCTGGATGATCGTCTCGAGCTCGGTGCGGTCCGCGGCCGCGTAGTCGGCGGCGGTCCGGTACCTGTCGAAGACGATGGGGGTGACCTTGTTCACGCCGACGTCGGTGGTCTGCGCCGAGAGGATGGTCGCGACGAGCAGCTCGAGCGGCGTCGTGAAGTCGAGCTCGCAGTGCGCGTACGGATAGCGCTCGTGCAGCGCGCGGTACATCTTGCGGGCGCGGCGCGTGCGGGCGACGGGCGTCTCGTCGGAGGTCACGACGGCTCGGGGGGACACGGAGCACACTGTATGCCGCGGGACTGGGTCACGCCGCCCGCGTCGGGCGAGCGTCCGACCGCCGGACGGAGGACCTCCCCGGCCCGTCGACGCGCCGGTTCGACGCGCCTGTTCACCGCGCCGTCGACCGCGCGGCGGGGGCGAGGGCGACGTGGCACACTGACCCCGTGGATCTCGACGTGGTGAAGCGCGCGCCCCTGTTCAAGGCCCTCGACGACGAGGCGTCATCGGCCCTGCAGTCGCAGATGAGCCGGACGCACATGGAGCGCGGCGACGTGCTGTTCCACGAGGGCGACCGTGGCGACACGCTGTACGTCATCGCCGAGGGCAAGATCAAGCTCGGCCGCACGAGTCCCGACGGCCGCGAGAACCTCGTCGCGATCCTCGGACCGGGCGAGATGTTCGGCGAGCTCAGCCTCTTCGACCCCGGCCCGCGCACCATGACGGCCACCGCCGTCGCCGAGACGCAGCTGCTCGGCCTCGGCAACGACTCGCTCACCGGCCTGCTGTCCGGCCGACCCGAGGTGTCCAAGGCCCTGCTGGCCGCGCTCGCCCAGCGGCTGCGCCGCACCAACGCGCACCTGGCCGACCTCGTCTTCACCGATGTTCCCGGACGCGTCGCCAAGGCGCTGCTCGACCTCTCCGAGCGCTTCGGCCGGCCCGTCGAGGGCGGTGTCATGGTCAGCCACGACCTCACCCAGGAGGAGCTGGCCCAGCTCGTCGGCGCCTCCCGCGAGACCGTGAACAAGGCCCTCGCCGACTTCGCGACGCGCGGCTGGCTGCGCCTGGAGGCTCGCGCCGTCCTGCTGCAGGACGTCGAGCGCCTCAAGCGCCGCGCGCGCTGACCCTCGCTGACCCTTCCGCCGCCGCCCGCTCGCGTTTCGCGGAAGGACCGAGAGCGGAGCCGAGTCGCCCTCTCCCACTCAGCATTGCTCCTCGTGACGAACCACCTTGCCAAGCCGGTCTGCGCCGTGCGTCCTGCTCTCCCTCAGCGTTGCTCCTCGTGACGAGCCACCCGTGCCACGCCAGTCCGAGCGGCTCTGCCTGCCTCTCTCAGCCAGTCCGAGCGGCCCTTCCCTGTCGCTCCCTCAGCACTGCTCCGCCTGACGAGCCGGAGCTTGGCCGCCGAGGAAGTTTCGCGAGGCAGGGGCCACATGCAGCGGGGTCAACCGCCTCACACGGACCTGGCCCGTCACGTGGAGCAATGCTGAGCGACGGCGCCTGCCTATCCGCCGCGGCGAGCTGCAGGCGGTCGGCGGCGCGATCAGGACGCGAAGCGCCAGCCGTCCGGGCCGTTGACGACGGTCCGGTCCGCAGCAGAGGCCGACGCGATGACGAGCAGGGCGTTCGCCTCGTCGGTGTGCTCGACCCACAGCTCCGCAGCCTCGGCCTCCTTGCCGAAGGTGACGTGCCGTGACACCAGCCGCGCGCGTCGCACGTCGTCGTCGCCGGTGACGAACCAGACGGCGTCCGTGGCGGCGCGGGCCGCCTGCCACCGGGGCTCCGGCAGCAGCAGGTAGTTGCCCTCGGTGACGACGAGGCGCGCTGCCGGCGGCACGACCATCGCTGCCGCGACGGGCTGTTCGAGCGTGCGCTCGAAACCCGGGGCGTACACCCACGAGTCCGGTTCGGCGACGAGCCGACGGAGCAGGTGCGCGTACCCGTCGGCATCGAACGTGTCGGGAGCACCCTTGCGCGACAGGGCTCCCAGCCGCTCCAGCTGGACATCGGCGAGGTGGAAGCCGTCCATCGGCACGTGGGCGACGTAGTCGGGCCCCTTCGTCCGTCCCACCTCGGTGACGAGAGCCTCGGCGAGCGTCGACTTGCCGGCTCCCGGCGCCCCGGCGATGCCGAGCACGGCACGGCGTCGGTCGCCGACGAGCTGGACCGCCGCCATCGCGAGGTCCTCCACGCCACCTCCGCCCGGTGTCACGGGTGTTCGCGCAGGTACTCGAGCTGGGCCTGAACCGATAGCTCGGCCGCGGGCCAGACGCTGCGCGGCACGTCGGCGTAGACCGTCTCCACGACCTCGCGAGCCGTCGAGGCGCCGGCCGCGACCGCGGACCGGACCTGCTCGAGCCGCTCGGCGCGGTGCTGGAGGTAGAAGGTCACGGTCGCCGCCGCGTCCGGGACGAACGGCCCGTGCCCCGGCAGCAGGCTGGTCACCGCGCCGGACGCCGTGAGCCGCTGGAGGCGGTCGAGGGACTCGAGGTAGGACTCGAGGCTCCCGTCGGGCCACGCGACGACCGTCGTGCCGCGGCCGAGCACCGTGTCACCGGTCAGGAGGGCGGCATCGGCCGGCAGGACGAAGGAGAAGGAGTCGCGGGTGTGGCCGGGCGTCTCGACGGCGAGCACCTCGAGCCCGCCGACGCGGATCGTCTCACCGGGGCGGATGTCGTCGTGTCCACGGCCGAAGGCCCGGACCGGCGCACCGGTGAGGGCGTGGAAGCGGTCGGCGCTCTCGGCGTGGTCGTCGTGGCCGTGGGTCAGCAGCGTCAGGGCGACGCGTCGGCCGGAGTCGGCGACGTGCCGAAGGACGTTCTGCAGGTGGTCCTCGTCCAGCGGGCCGGGGTCGACGACGACGACCTCGTCGCCGTCCGGCTCGGCGAGGAGCCACGTGTTGGTGCCGTCGAGCGTCATCGGCGACGGGTTGGGGCACAGCACGCACTCGGCGCGCTCGCCGAACCGGCCGCCGACCCACGTCGGGTCGGCCTGGGAACCCTGCACGTCGGCCTCCTGCGTCTCGGGTGTCAGGTCTCGGGAGCCGTCACGCGCCGCCCGGCCGCGCCACCTCCCGGCACGGCAGCCGGATCGGCTTGCCGCTCAGACGCGCTCGACGACCTCCATCGCCGCGCCCCCGGGGGCGTCGACGACCTCCGGCACGACGAGCGGCGTCAGGTCGGCGTGCGCGACGAAGTCGGCGGCCGACGCGGCGTCGCGCACCTGCTCGAGGCACACGACGGTGGGCGGCAGCATGAGGGCGGTGCCGGCCTCGTACTGGCGCAGCAGGTCGGCGGGGCGCACCCACTCGGCGAGGTCGGCCTCGGTGGTGTCGCCGTCGGCGACCTGCGACGGCGGCATCAGCGCGGCGAAGAACCACGTGTCGTACCGTCGCGGCTCGAACTCCGGCGTCAGCCAGTGCGCCTTGGCCACGACGAGGTCCGAGCGCAGCACGAGCCCGTGCTCGACGAGGACCTCGCGCAGCGACACGGCACGGGACACGAGGTCGGCGCGGACGCCGCGCCACGCGGCGTCCCCGACCGGGGCGAGCGGCCCGCTCGCAGAGGGCGAGGCGAGCAGCACGCCGCACTCCTCGAAGAGCTCGCGCACCGCTGCGGCGACGTAGAGCTGGGCCTCGACCGGGCTGCAGCCGAGCCGCTCGCCCCACTCGAGCGGCGACGGACCGCTCCAGGGCAGGTCGCCCTCGCCGTCGCGGGGATCGACGCCGCCGCAGCGGTGCGCGAGCTCTTCGAGGAGTGCGGCGTGCTGCTCGCCTCGCCCCTGTCTCTTATACACATCTGACGCTGCCGACGACGGA
>NZ_JBPGXG010000079.1:0-21463 GCF_056755255.1 Monashia sp. HAY1-5C
GCCCCGGCCGTCCCTACCCCGAGCCCGTCCCCTGCCGCCGCGCCGCCCGCAGCCTCGGGCGTGTTCGCGGGTCTGGTGCCCGCGAACACGGCGGAACGGACGCCGCTCATCGCCGCGGCCCTTCTCGCCCTGGCCATGCTCGTCGGGGTCGGTGCCGCCCTGACGCCGACGTTCCAGACCAAGCGCGAAAGGCGCGTCGCAGCGATCGAGACCTACGTCGTGGGCACCGGACTGCCGCTGTCGCCGCAGGAGACGAAGGCCACCCAGAGCACGATCGCGGCGCAGCTGCTCGACATCGGCGACCGCGTCATGAAGGACCGCAAGTCGACGAGCAAGACCATGGCGCTCATCGAGAAGGCCGACCTGCCGTTCCGCGCGGGGGAGTGGCTCATCCTGCGCATCGTGGCGGTCATCGTCGGAGCCGCCGTCGGGATCTTCTTCGCCGGCGAGGCCAAGCTCGTCGGTCTGCTGCTCGGGGCCGTCCTCGGCCTCATCGGGATGCCGGCGTTCCTCCGGTTCGCGGCCAGCCGTCGCGCGACGAAGTTCGAGGCGCAGCTGCCCGGGATCCTGCTCCTCGTCTCGACCAGCCTCCGCAGCGGCTTCGGCCTGCCGCAGGCCCTCGAGGCCGTCGCTCGCGACGCCGCCGAGCCGAGCGGCAAGGAGTTCAGCCGAGCCCTCGCCGAGACGCGCATCGGCACCGACCTGTCCGACGCGCTGGAGCGCGTGGCCAACCGCATGGACAGCGACTCGATGCACTGGACCGTCATGGCGATCCGCATCCAGCGCGAGGTCGGCGGCAACCTTGCCGACACCCTCCGCACGACGGCCAACACGCTGCGCGAGCGCGAGTCCCTCTACCGCCAGGTGAAGACGCTCTCCGCGGAGGGGCGCCTGTCCGCCTACATCCTCATCGCGCTGCCGATCCTCATCTTCTTCTACATGATGAACGTCAACTACGAGTACGTCAGCCTCCTGTGGACCACGACCCTCGGGCTCTTCATGAGCGTCGGTGGGCTCGTCGCCCTCGGTGTCGGCGTCGTGTGGATGCGCAACGTCGTCAACATCGAGGTGTGAGATGAACGTGGACCCCATCTACATCGCGGCAGCCCTCGTCGGCATCGGGCTCATGGTCGCCGTCCTGTCGATGTCCTTCGGCACGAGCGAGCCACGGGGCGTGGCCAAGTCCCTCATGCTCATCGAGAGCAGCGTCACGAGCCGGTCCGTCGTCACGGCCGACCTGGGAGCCAAGGACCGCCTCGTCACACCGGTGTTCGACCGCACCAAGGCCTTGGCGGTCGCCTTGTCGCCCAAGGGAACCGAGGACCGCTACACGTTGCTGCTCGACCGCGCCGGCAACCCGTCCCCCTGGACCGTCGAGCGGATCATGGGTGCCAAGGGCGTCTGCCTGCTGCTCGGTGTCGTGCTCGGCGTCGTGTACGGGAACTTCCAGCTCACCAGTGTCGTATACGGCCTCCTTCTCGGCGCCGTGTTCTTCTTCGTGCCCGACCTCCTGCTCTACAACGCCGGCATGCGCCGCCAGGAGCAGACCGGCAAGAGCCTGGCCGACGCGCTCGACATGCTGACCGTCTGCGTGGAGGCCGGTCAGGGCTTCGACGCGGCGCTCCTCCAGGTGGCGCGCAACGTCGAGGGCCCGATCTCGGGGGAGTTCGCCCGCGTCATCTCCGAGATCCAGATCGGCAAGTCGCGTGGCGAGGCGTTCTCGGCCATGGGCGACCGCGTGACGCTGCCCGAGGTGAAGAACTTCGTGACGGCCCTCGTGCAGGCCGACCGGCTCGGACTTCCCATCGCCGGGGTGCTGCGCGAGCAGACCGCGAACATGCGACTTGTCCGCCGGCAGAAGGCCGAGGAGAAGGCGCAGAAGGTCACCATCAAGATCCTCTTCCCCCTCATGACGTGCATCCTGCCGGCGCTGTTCATCGTCATCATCGGCCCCGGTGCGATCCGCATGGCCAGCGCCTTCGGCTGACCGGGACCGTGGTCGTCTCGCCGGAGGCCCGACGGCTGGAGCGGAGCACCGACTCCGGTCGCCGACGCGTGTCGCCGGTGGCCCGGCTGGGTTGGCTGCTTCCCGGCGCGGTGCTGGCGCTGTTCGCCGTCAAGGCGCTCGGGCCGGTCCGCGACCCGGACACGTTCTGGCACCTTCGGGCCGGTGAGCACCTCCTGCAGACAGGGCAGTTCGTCCTCGACGACCCGTTCGGCGCCGGCGCGGAGCGGCCGTGGATCCTCAACCAGTGGTTGCCCGAGGTGCTCCTCCACGGCGTCGACGCGGCCGTCGGGCTCCCGGGTGTCGCGTGGCTGCTCTGCCTCGGCACGGTCCTCGTCGGGGTGTGCCTGTGGGTCGCCTGCCGGCGCGCGTCGTCGGCGTTGGTGACGGCGCTCGTCCTCGCCGTCGCGTTCGTCGCGATGAGCGGCAGCCTGTCGCCGCGTCCGCAGCTGGTGACGTTCGGGCTCGCCGCGCTGACGGTGGACGCGTGGCTGCGCACGCTGGTCGACGGCCGCGCCCGCTGGTGGCTCGTCCCCGTCACCTGGCTGTGGGCGTGCTCGCACGGGATGTGGTTCGTCGGTCCGGGCCTCGGGCTGCTCGTCCTGCTCGGCGGTCTGCTCGACGGGCGACTCCCTCCTCGCAGTCGGGAGGTCGCGCGCCTGCTCCTGGTGCCCGTGCTGTCGGTGGCCGCGGCGGCCGTCACGCCGGTCGGGCCGCGGCTGTTCGCCTCACCGTTCCAGGTGGCCGACGTGGCTCCGTTCGTCAGCGAGTGGCAGGCGACGTCCCTGGCCGACCCGGGGCTCTGGGCGACGATCGCCCTCGTGGTGCCGGTTGTCGTCACGATGCTGCGTCGGCGCGAGCAGCGTTGGACGGCGGCACTTCTCGTCGCGGTGGCCCTCTACCTTGCCCTCGCGCACGCGCGCACCGTGGCGCTGGCTGCGGTGGTCATCGCGCCGCTGGCCGCCGCGGCCCTGCAGTCACTCCTGCCCCTGCCCGACGCGGTGCCGACCCGGCGCGAGCGCGCCGCGACGGCGGTCCTGCCCGGGCTCGCGCTCCTGCTCACGGCCGTCCTCGCGCCATCCGTCGCGGCCCGCCCGGCTCTCGGCGCACCCGGGCTCGACAGGCCCCTGTCGGCCCTCCCCGCGGGCACCGTCGTGTGCAGCGACGAGACCCTCGGTGGCTGGCTCGAGTGGGCCCACCCGACGCTGCGCCCCACGATGGACACCCGCGTCGAGCTGCGCACCGCCGAGCGCATCCGGGCCTACCACCGCTTCGTCTCCGCGGCCGACGGGTGGGACGCCTACCCGGCCCAGCTGCGCTGCGGCGCAGCGCTGGTCAGCGACGACGCTCCCGTCGTCGGACGCCTCGCCGATGCCGGCTGGTCGGTGGCGGCGCGCGCCGACGGCTACGTGCTCCTGCGGGCGCCACGATGACCGCTCCCGGCACCGGCTCGGCGGCCGAGCGAACCGCCTCCGTGGATGACCCGTCCACGGCGCCGGCAACCGGTCCGGGCACCGACGTGCGAAGGATGGACCTCGGCCGCGTCGTCCGGCTGGCCCTGTGGGTCAGCCTCCCCGCGGCGCTGTGGGTGCTGGCCCTGAGCCGGCTCGGAACCTTCGGCACCGACTCGGCCCACGCCTACTGGGTCGTCTGGCGGGTGTCGCCCTACGGCGTCCCGCCGGGCACGCCGGACGCGTTCAACTACTCTCCGGCCTTCGCGCAGCTCGCCTGGCCGCTGACGCTCCTGCCGTGGGCGGTCTTCCTCGCCGTCTGGTCCGGTCTGCTCACCGCGGCGCTGACGTGGCTCCTGTGGCCGCTGCCGGGGCGCTGGCGCTGGCTCACCCTGCTCTACGTCGTGCCGCCGGCCCTCGTCATCGGCAACATCGAGGCGTTCCTCGCGGTGGCCTGTGTGCTCGGGCTGCGGCGTCGGGGCGCGTGGGCGTGGGCCTTCCCCCTGCTGACGAAGGTGACGCCGGGCCTGGGTCCGGTGTGGTTCGCCGTGCGCCGCGAGTGGCGCGCGCTCGCCGTGAGCGTCGGCGTGACCGCGGCGGTCGTCCTCGCCTCGTACCTGGCCGCCCCCGACCTCTGGGCGCGATGGGCCCGGTTCCTCACCGACGCGCCGACGCCGCCGACGCAGGCCTTCTACCCGCCGCTTCTCGTGCGGCTGCCCGTCGCGGTGGTCCTCACGGCGTGGGCCGCCCGCCGGTCCAGGCCCGCCTGGCTCGCGGTCGCGATGGCCGTGGCGATGCCGCTGTGGTCGAGCGGCGTCCTCATCCTCCTCGCCGCGATCCCGCGCCTGCGCCGAGACGCCGCCTCGCGGGGCGGCGTCTCGGCCTCGCGGCGCGGCACGCCGCCTCGCCAAGGGTGAGGAAGGCCGCGGCGTCAGGCGCTGAGGGAGGCGTCCACGTCCGTGGTGGCATCGACCCGCGCGGCGAGGGTCGCGATGAGCTCGGCGAGCTCGGCGCGACGCTCGTCCGTGACGGTGAGCTCGCCCGTGGGTGAGACGTCCTGGGTGAAGACGAGGCCGGTCGACCCGACGACGTCGGCCTTGACGTGGCCGAGGACCTTGGTCAGGTCGGCGGTGGCGTCGGTCGCGCCGGTCCAGCCGTAGCCGACGAGTCCGACGGGCTTGGCGTGCCACTCGGCGAACAGGTAGTCGACCGCGTTCTTGATCGGCGCCGGGAAGCTGCGGTTGTACTGCGGCGTGACGATGACGACGGCGTCGGCCTCGAAGACCTGCTTGGCCCAGGCCTTGGTGTGCGGCTTGGCGTAGTTGCCGTTCTTCGGCATGTCCTCCTCGTCGAAGAAGGGCAGGGTCGACAGGTCGACGAGCTCGACCTGCCACTCGTCCGTGGGCGCCTGCGCGGCGACCCACTCGGCGACGAGGGGGCCGATGCGGCCGGGACGAGTGCTGGACACGACGACACGAAGCTGCTTCACGCTTCAACGAATACCACGCATCCGGACCTCGGTCCGAATCGCGCTCGCTCCGCGGGCAGCCTCAACCGTCACCGTCTCCAGGTGCATGGCGTCCGTGAATGCGGGCCATGGGCCGCGCCATGGGCTGGATGGGGTGGGCGGCCGTCCGCCGCGCCCGAAGATGGGGGCGGGAACGCAGCCCGAGTCACCGTGCAGGCGGACCCGGTTCGGTGAGGACGCAGACGATGCCGCCATCGGCGGGGCCGATCTCGAGGCGTCCCCCGCCGAGGTGGAAGGCCTGCCAGCCCTCGAGGGCGCGCAGGAAACGGCGCTCCTGCTCCATCGCCTCGGGTGGGCCGGCCTTCCGGGTCATGCCGGTGCCCTCGACCTTGATGAGCTCGTTCTCCGCGACGTACGTGCCCACGATGCGGTTGACGCCGGTGGTCCCGGTGAGCAGGCCGTCCTCGCTGAGGGACAGCCGGGGCTTCGGGTCGGCCGTCGGCACGCCGGCGATCGACGCGACGACCCAGGTGTGCGGCTCCTGCTCCACGCTGCTCATGGCCCGAGTCAACCACGGACGGGCTGCGCCGCCGGGGGCCATGCACAGCATCGTGGGCGACGCTGCCGACCGTGGGGCGGGGGATGACGACGCCGCCCGCCCCACGGGTGCGCGGGACGGGCGGCGTCGAGCCGATGCCAAGGGCCGCCGAGGACGCGGCGGGAGCGGTCAGGCGGAGGAGCCTCCCTCGGACATCCCCGTCTTGATGAGGTCCATGACCGAGCTGTCGGCGAGCGTCGTCACGTCGCCGACCTCGCGCCCCTCGGCGACGTCGCGCAGCAGGCGGCGCATGATCTTGCCGGACCGTGTCTTGGGCAGCTCGCTGACGATCATGATCGAGCGCGGCTTGGCGATGGGGCCGATCTCCTTGGCCACGTGGTTGCGCAGCTCCTTGACGAGGTCGGTGCCCTCACCCGGCTCGTCGGCCTCCTCGATGGCCTCCTGGCGCAGGATGACGAACGCGCAGACGGCCTGGCCGGTGGTGTCGTCGTTGGCCCCGACGACGGCCGCCTCGGCGACCTTGGGGTGCGACACGAGCGCCGACTCGATCTCGGCGGTGGACAGGCGGTGCCCGGACACGTTCATGACGTCGTCGACGCGGCCGAGCAGCCAGATGTTGCCGTCCGCGTCGTACTTCGCGCCGTCGCCGGCGAAGTAGTACTTCTCGCCGAACCGCGACCAGTACGTCTCCTTGTACCGTTCCGGGTCACCCCAGATCCCGCGGAGCATCGAGGGCCACGGCTTGGTGAGCACGAGGTAGCCGACCTGCTCGGGCGTGGTGAACGGCCGGCCCTCGTCGTCGAGGATCTCGGCGCTGACGCCCGGGATCGGCTTCTGCGCGGAGCCCGGCTCCAGCGTCGTGACACCGGGCAGCGGGCTGATCATGATCGCGCCCGTCTCGGTCTGCCACCACGTGTCGACGATGGGGGCGCGGCCGCCGCCGATGTGCTTGTGGTACCAGAGCCAGGCCTCGGGGTTGATCGGCTCGCCGACCGACCCGAGCAGGCGCAGGGAGCTCATGTCGAACTTCGCCGGGATGTCGGTGCCCCACTTCATGAAGGTGCGCACCGCCGTCGGGGCCGTGTAGAGGACGGTCACCTTGTAGGTCTGGATGATCTCCCACCAGCGGCCCTGGTGCGGCGTGTCGGGCGTGCCCTCGTACATGACCTGCGTGGCGCCGTTCGTGAGCGGCCCGTAGACGATGTAGGAGTGGCCGGTGACCCAGCCGATGTCGGCGGTGCACCAGTAGACGTCGGTGTCGGGGTGGACGTCGTGCACGACGGCGTTGGTGTACGCCGTCTGGGTCAGGTAGCCGCCGGTCGTGTGGAAGATGCCCTTCGGCTTCCCGGTGGTGCCCGACGTGTAGAGGATGAAGAGCGGGTGCTCCGCCTCGAACGCCTGTGCCTCGTGGGTCGGGGCGGCCTGCTCGAGCGCCTCGTGCCACCACAGGTCGCGGCCCTCGGTCCAGGCGGTGTCCTGGCCGGTGCGCCGCACGACGAGCACCTTCTGGACCGACGTGTCGCCGTGGTCGAGCGCGGCGTCGACGGCCGGCTTGAGGGCCGACGGTGCGCCGCGGCGGTAGCCACCGTCGGCGGTGATGACGACCTTGGCTCTGGCGTCGTCGATGCGCGAGTGCAGCGCCTCCGCGGAGAAGCCGCCGAAGACGACCGAGTGCGGCGCGCCGAGACGGGCGCACGCGAGCATCGCGACCGCGGCCTCGGGGATCATCGGCAGGTAGATCGCGACGGTGTCGCCCTTGCCGACGCCGAGGTCGGCGAGCGCGTTCGCGGCCCGCTGCACCTCCGCGTGGAGGTCGGCGTAGGTGATGTCCCGTGTGTCGCCGTCCGGCTCGCCGACGAAGTGGATCGCGACCCTGTCGCCGCGCCCGGCCTCGACGTGACGGTCGACGGCGTTGACGCAGGCGTTGAGCTCGCCGTCGGCGAACCACTTCGCGAACGGCGGGTTGCTCCAGTCGAGGGACTGCGTGAAGGGCTTGCTCCACGTGAGGTACGTGCGGGCCTGCTCGGCCCAGAACCCCTCGTGGTCGGCGGCCGCCTTCTCGTAGAGGTCGGCGGTGCCGTTGGCCTGCGCGGCGAACTCGGCCGGGGGTGGGAAGGTCAGTCCCTCGTGGACGAGGTTCTCGAGCGGCTTGTCGCTCACGGTGTCACCCTTTCGCATCGACGGTGGTGCGGTCGCGACGACTCCTGCGGGCGCTGGCGCGCGGACATCGACGGTCGAGCACAACTCAAACGCAGGCTAGTTCGCCCAGCAAGGCCCAGGTGACGGGGGTCTCATCGCTACCGACGAGTAGCACGGCGAGCGGTTGCCGACGCCCGACGAGCGGTCGCACGGTCGGATGAGGGGGTCCGGGGTCACACCTGTGGGACCGCGCTGGGGCAGAGTGGTTCGGTGACCGACGTACGTCCGTTCCGACCGGCCGATGCCGAAGGCGTGGCCCGGCTGTGCCGTGAGCTCGGTTGGCCCTCGTTCTCCGACCCGGACGTGGCGGTCCGTGCCTGCACCGCGCCCGGGGTCGTGGCCTTCGTCGCGGTGGAGCCGGCCGGTGAGGGGGTGCCTGAGCGCGGGGAGCGGGTCGTCGGGTTCGCACAGGCCTTCGGTGACGGCGTCGTGCAGTCCTACCTCGCCCAGCTCGGCGTCGCAGCCTCGCACCGACGCCGTGGCACGGGGCGCAGGCTCGTCGAGGCGGTCTTCGCGGCGTCGGGCACCCGTCGCCTGGATCTCGTCACCGACGACGCGCAGGCGTTCTACCGCTCGTTCGAGCACCGCGAGAAGCCCGGATTCAGGCTCTACCCCGGCGCGGAAGGCGCGACGCCGGTCGACGACCGGATCGCCATCGACACGATGCACGAGGAGCCGCACGGCTCCGACTGACCACTGGCGTCTCGAGCGCGCCGGCATCGTCGGTCTCCGGGCAGCACACCGTCGGTGGAGCACCGAGAAGTGCGCCAGGGCGCGGTTGTCGCGTTGGTTGGGCCGGCCTGGGCGCGAAAAGTGCGCCACGGCGCGGTTGTCGCGTCGGTCGGCCGGTTGAGCCTGCCCGGACGCGGAAAACTGCGCCAGGGCGCGGTTGGCTCGGGGGCTGCGCGGGTCCGAGCATCGAGAAGTGCGCCGTGGCGCGCTGGGTGGGCTGGTGCGCGTCAGTAGGCCATCCCCATGACGGCACGCACCGTGGCCAGGGTGCGTTCGGCCACGGCCTCGGCGCGGGCGTTGCCATCCCGCAGCACGGCAGCGATGTGGCCGGGGTCCCGTTCGAGCTCGACGCGTCGGGCCCGGTGCTGCGCGAGCGACTCGTTGACGGCGTCGGTGACGACCGCCTTGAGCCGCACCGCCCCGCCGTCACCGATGCCCTCGGCCACCGACTCGGGCGACTGACCGAGGAACAGCCCGGCAATGGTCAGCAGGTTCGCGACGGCCGGCCGTCGGTCGGGGTCGTAGGTGATCCGGCGTTCGGAGTCGGTGCGGGCCGCCCGGATCCGCGCGGCGGTCTCGTCGGCCGAGTCCCGCAGGTTGACGACGTTGCCCCTGCTCTTGCTCATCTTCGCGCCATCGGTGCCGAGCAGCAGCGGCACGTCGGACAGCAGCGCCTCCGGCTCGGCGAAGACCGGCTGGCCGCCGGCGTACCGGGCGTTGAAGCGTCGGGCGATGGCGCGGGTCTGCTCGAGGTGGGGCAGCTGGTCGCGGCCGACCGGCACGATTCGACTGTGGCAGAAGAGGATGTCCGCAGCCTGGTGCACCGGGTAGGTGAGCAGCAGCCCCGACAGCGGGCGGCCGTCCGACAGGGTCAGCTCGTCCTTGACGGTCGGGTTGCGCCGCAGCTCGGCGTCGGTGACGAGCGACAGGAAGGGCAGCATCAGCTGGTTGAGGGCCGGCACGGCGCTGTGCGTGAAGATCGTCGTCCGCTCGGGGTCGAGGCCGGCCGCCAGGTAGTCGAGGACCAGGCCGTGGACGTTGTCGCCGATCGCACCGACGGAGTCCCGGTCCGTGATGACCTGGTAGTCGGCGATGACGACGAATGTCTGGACTCCCTTGTCCTGCAGGCGGACCCGGTTGCACAGGCTCGAAAGGTAGTGGCCGATGTGCAACGGGCCCGTGGGCCGGTCGCCGGTCAGCATGCGGAAGCGCGACGGGTGGCTCGACGCGTGATCGTCGATGAGGGCGTCGAGGATGCGGCTGCGCTCGCGGGCGGTCGTGTACGTCGCGTCCTCAGCCGAGCTGACGGGCGTCGACGGGGACGTGGTGTTTCCGGTGCTGGTCGTGGTGGTGGACATCGGTGCTCCTTGGGGTGGGAGCCCACGAGCCGCACTCCGACGCGGTGCGCCTTCTGGCACATGGCAAGAGCCGCCCGTGGGCGGCTCTTGGTGGGTTGGTTCGACAGGCCGCCTCAGCTGGGCAGCCACCACGCGCGGTTGGTCGAACGCATGACCAGAGGGTAGCGCGTGCCGGAGCCGACGAGCCACGGCCGTTCGAGCAGCACGTAGCTGGCCGCGACGACCGGCACGAGGACGAGGAGCGCGGTCGCGCACACGAGCAGCGGGGGCGCGTCGGGCCACGCCACCCGAACCGCCCACACGACCGGCAGGTGCCAGAGGTAGAGGCTGTAGCTGGAGACGCCGACGCCGGACAGCGCGCGGGAGCCCAGGAGGCGGATGGCGACTCCGGCGCGGTCACGTCGGTGGTCGATGACGACGAACGCGACGACGACCGCGGCCGGGAACACGCTGTAGCGGTAGACGACGTGCCCGTTGAGCGAGCTGGGCAGGAGCGTCGCCACGACGAGGAGTGCGACACCGAGGGCGACGACGAGCGGCTCACGGCCCGCGTCCTCGCGGCGTCCGGGCACGGCGTGGTGGAGCGCGAGACCGGCACCGAACAGCATGGCCGACCAGTTGGCCGGGGCGAGGAAGTAGAAGGTGCGGGGCGAAAGCGCGAGCGAGGCGAGGTACAGGACCGCGGCCGTGACGAGGACGAGCGCGCGGAGCCGGGACTCGTCGACACGACGGCGGGCGGCGAGGAGGAGCACGGGCCACGCGAGGTAGAAGACCCACTCCACCGTGAGGCTCCACGTGTGCTGCCACGGCTCGACCGCGATCGGGCCCGTCGCGACGAACGGGGCCGTCGCCTGGACGAGGACGACCGGGGCGACGCGCAGGACGCCGGGCAGGGCTGGTGCGTCGAGAACGGCGAACACGGCTCCGCTGATGACCACCATGCCGACGAGGGCCGGGTAGAGCCGCACCGCGCGGCGCCGGACGAAGGTGGCGTAGGTCGCCCACAAGGGCGCGTCCGCCGTACGGCGCCACAGGCGGCGCGTCACGAGGTAGCCGGACAGCACGAAGAAGACGACGACCCCGGCGTGACCGCCGCCGTCGAAGGCGGACAGCCCGCTGTAGAAGACGAGGTGGACGTGCACGACGGCGAGCGCGGCGAGACCGCGCAGCCCGTCGAGCACTCGCTCGCGGTGCACGGCCGGCGTCGTCGCACTCCCGGTCGTCACGAATGGATTGTCGCGAGGCGTTTGCCCGGCTGTCTCCGCTTCGCACGGAATGTCCAGCGGAAAAGGGCAATTGCGTGGGCGTGGGCTCGCTCACGCGTCGCCGGCTCGGTGCGACGCGTGCTCCTAGGCTGGGGCGGTGCCAGACCCGACCCCCGCCCAGGCTGCCCTGATCGACCGGCTCGGGGCGCTCGTCGACCTGCCCGACGTGCGCGAACGCGCCGAGGGTGCGCGCGAGGCGAGCACCCGGCTGCGGTTCCACGAGGCGCTGCGTCGACGCATTCCCGAGGCCGCCGCCGAGTCGCGGGTCCGGGGCGCACAGGCCAGCGCCGCGCTCGACGGCGCCGACGTCCCCCTCGACGTGGTGCGCGCGTTCATGAGCGGTGCGCGCGACTGGCCGGAGCGCCCGGACGCCGGCCTCTCGACGCTCCGGGGCGCGATCGCCGCGACCGCAGAGAGCGAGCGCGTCGTCGGGCTCGTCAGGACCGCCCCCCTCCAGGCACTGGCTCGCCTGCACGTCGCCGCGGCATCGGCGGTCGTGACGCCGGAGGCGTTGGGTCGGCCGCGCGTCGGTGACGAGTCGTGCACCGAGCTCGTCGACCTCGGCGAGGCCCCGCCGGCGTCGGCGGTCGCGGCGCGGCTGTCCGCCCTGAGCGACGTCATCGTCGCGGCCTCCGGGTCGACGCGCATCCCGGCGGCCGTCACCGCCGCCCTCGTGCACGCCGAGGTGGCGGCCATCCGCCCCTTCGTCCACGGCAACGGCCTCGTGGCGCGCGCCATGGAACGCGCGCTCCTCCAGGCGCTCGGCCTCGACCCGACCGGTGTCGCGGTGCCCGAGGCCGGCCACGCCGCCCAGGGTGGGCCGGCCTACCTGGGCTCCCTCGCCGCCTACGCCTCCGGGGGCGCCCGCGGGGTCGGCCTGTGGCTGGCCCAGGCCGGCACGGCCTACATGGCAGGAGCCGCGGAGGGGGAGCGGATCAGCGACGCGGTCCGCATCGGGCGGCTCAGCCCCGACCTGTGAGGGCGAACCGGGGCAATCGGGGCGTGGGGGGCTGCCCGCACGCCCGTGCGTGCGTGATGTCCACGATGGTGGACAGTTCCGGGCTCCGGCCTCGGCTCGGGTCTGTCGCCACGCCGGGAGCGTGCGGTAGAACGGACGCAGGAACCACATCGCCGGGAGGCGTAGATCCTGGATCCGCGCAGAATCCTTTTCCGAGAAGTACCGAGTACCCACGCGAGAGCAGTTCGCTTGGAACCGTCCACCCCCGGGATCACCACCGGGGCGACACTTGGAAAATTGCACGCCTGGTAGCTCGATACGTCTCCGGAGGCCCCTGACCGTCACGGTCGGGGGCCTCCTCTCGTGCCGGCCTCCGCAGCGTGCCCGATTTGTCCGGGCTCGCAGAACGTGCGAGCATGCGGGGTCGGCTCGTGTCCGTCGTGATTGTCGAGAAATCACAGCGTGTCGTGACAAGTCGGTTTGCAATCGGGTGTTCCGGGGTCCACGATGGTGGGCGGCGCTCCCCTTCGGGGTCGAGCGCTGCGCGATCTGGCTCCTCCCCCCCGGTGCCAGTCTCGTGATGGTGGCCTCCGTCTTCCCCCGGACGGAGGCCACCTGTCTGTTCTGGCTGTTCTGAGCCGCTGCCCACGCGCCGTCCCGCCGCGGTTGTCCACACCCGGTCCGGCCGGCTGGGCCTCGTCCACAGCGGCCGCCTTCGGGCTGGGCCCACCCACCGCGACCGACGACGGTGGACGCATGGGAAACGTCATCGCCGTCCTGTCCGCCTCGGGAGGCGTCGGGGCCTCGTGCCTCGCCGCAGCGCTCGCCGTCCGGGCCGCGGCCGCAGGTCGCTCGGCCGTGGCCGTCGACCTCGACCGCAACTCCGGCCGCCTCGACGTCGTGCTCGGCGTCGAGCAGGAACCGGGCTGGCGCTGGCCGGACCTCGCCGATGTTCGTGGCGTGGTCGACGGTGCGGGTCTCGCCGACCGACTGCCCGTCACGGCGGGAGTCGCCGTGCTGTCGGGCGGTCCACCGTGGGCTCCCGACCCGGACCCCCACGACTGGCTCGACACGGTGCCGGACGTCGTGGCCGGCCTCGCCGACGCGCACGCAGTGACCGTGCTCGACCTCCCTCGTGCGGCCGCGGTCGTGGGGACCGTCGCCCCCCTCGTCGACGCCGTCGTCGTCGTGGTCGGCACGCAGGTGGTCCAGCTGGCTGCGGCCTCGCTCGTCGTCCCCGGCGTCAGGCGGGTGGTCGACGCGGCACGTCGCACGGCGGACGACTGGTCCGGGCCGGTGGTGCCGCCGCTCGAGCCATGGCTGGTCCTTCGCGGTGCCCGTGTCGAGCCCGAGCTCGAGGACCTCGTCACCGACGAGCTCGACGTGCCGGTCGTGGCCGCCGTCGGCGACGACCGGCGGCTCGTGGCAGAGGTGGCCGACGGCCTCCCGCCCGGCGTCCGGGGCCGCGGCGCGCTCGTCCGCGCCGCCGACGAGATCCTGCTGCGGCTCGTGTCGGCCTCGGAGGCGGCATGAGCCTCAGCCCGGCGGTCTGGGACCGGGTCCGGGACGGCGTGGCCCCCGGTCCCGACGCCGTCGCGGCCGTCGCCGCCCAGGAGCAGGGCGCGCTCGGTGCGGAGCGAGTGGCGGCCTCGCGCAGCGCGCTGGGCGCCCGCGTCCTCGGCGCCGGTCCGCTCGACGCGTGGCTGGCCGAGCCCGGGGTCACGGACGTCGCCGTCAACGGCGACGGGTGGGTCTGGGTCGACCGCGGCGCCGGGATGGAGCGTACCACCGAGCACCTGGACCCGGCCGACGCCCGCACCCTGGCGGTGCGGCTCGCGGGGCTGGCGGGGCGGCGCCTGGACGAGGCCAGTCCGTGGGTCGACGGCCAGCTGCCCTCGGGGGCGCGTCTGCACGCGATGCTGCCGCCCCTCGTCGAGGGTGGTGCGCACGTGACCATCCGGGTTCCCCCGTCACGGGCCGTGTCCCTACGGTCGCTCACCTCGCGCGGCATGGTGCCGCCGGCCTGGGAGCAGGTCCTGGGGGCGCTGGTCCGTCGCCGCCTCGCCTTCGTCGTCTCCGGCGGCACCGGCGCCGGCAAGACCACCTTGCTCGCAGCCCTGCTGTCCGCGTGCGACCCGATCGAACGGCTGCTCCTCGTCGAGGACGTCCGCGAGCTGCGCGTCGACCACCCGCACGTCGTGCGCCTCGAGGCACGGCCCGCCAACGTCGAGGGCGTCGGCGAGGTCACGCTGTCGACGCTCGTGCGACAGGCCCTCCGGATGCGGCCCGACCGGATCGTCGTGGGGGAGGTGAGAGGCGCGGAGGTCAGGGACCTGCTCACCGCGCTCAACACCGGCCACGAGGGCGGCTGCGGCACCGTCCACGCCAACGAACCGGCCGACGTCCTTGCCCGGTTCGAGGCTCTCGGGGCACTCGCCGGTCTGTCGCCCTCGGCTGTGCGGTCGCAGGTGGCCGCCGCCCTGGACGTCGTCGTCCACGTCACCCGGTCCGGAGGCGTGCGGCACGTCGCGTCCGTGGCCTTGCTGCGACGCCACGCCCGTGGCGCCCACGTCGAGACCGCCCTCGCCTGGGCCGGGCCGGGGCACGCGCCCGAGCGCGGCGTGGCCTGGCCGCAGCTCGCCGCCCGGCTCGGGCTGGCCGACCCCGGGCCGACCGTCGGGACGCCGCCTGTCCCGAACGCCCGGCGGGACGGAGCGGGGCTTGCCGGAGCACCCGAGGTCGTCTCGGCCACCGGCCGCAGCGGTGCTGCCGATGACGCGGTGGGTGCGGCGTGACCATCACGGAGGGCGAGCAGGTCTGGGGTCTGGCGGGTGCCGGTGCCGCGGGTGTGGCGGCCGGACTCCTCTGCGCCGCGACCGTCCTCGCGTGGCCGCGTCGCAGGTCGGTGCGGGTGACGCGATCGCGCCAGGTCCTCGCGCACGTCGTGGCAGCGGCCGGCGGGGATTCGTCCGCGTCGGAGGCCTCGGAGGCCTCGGCGGACTCGGCTGACTCGGGGACTTCGGCGCGGGCTCGAATCGCCCAGCTGTGGCGCGCCGACCCGGTCGAGGTCCTCCGGGCCTGGCGGCTGCGGCGTCGTCCCGACGACCTGCTCTCCGGAGCGCTCGACTTGCTGTCCGCGATCGGAGCCGGGCTGGAGGCGGGACTGCCGCCCGCCCGAGCCGTCGAGGTGGCGGCCACGACGGTTGTCGGTGCGGACCAGATGGCCGGCGCACTCGGGGCCCCGACCGCCCGACCGCAGGGGACGCGCCCTGTGGCGTCCGCGACCGCGTCCGACCACCGGCTGCTCGACACGCCGACCCGCGGCCGCCGCCCGGCGGTCGCCGGGCTCGCGGCCGACCTCGTCCGTGCCGGTCGTACGGTGCGGCCCGCCTCCACGGTGTGGGCGGACTGGTCCGCGCGGACGAGCTCGGACGAGCTCGCCTTCGTCGCCGCGGCCTGGCAGCTGTCCGAGCGGACCGGCGCGCCGTTGGCGGAAGCAGTGGAGCGTGCCGCGCGTGGACTGCGCGACGTGCGTCGTCGACAGGGTCGGGTCAGCGCCGCGGTGGCGGGGCCTCGGGCGACCGTCACCGTGCTGACCGGCCTGCCCCTGGCCGGACCTCTGCTGGGACTCGCCTGCGGCGTCGACCCGCACGCGCTCTATCTCGGCTCGCCGCTGTCGACCTGGGCCGTCGTCGCGGGTGCCGGCCTCGTGCTGCTCGGCCGGTGGTGGTGCACCCGCATGGTGCGCGCGGTGGTGCGGTCGTGACCACCGCGCCGGCCCTAGCCGCGTCGGTGCCGACGGTGTCAGAGCTGCCGTTGTCGGTGCTGCCGGTGTCGGTGCTGCCGGTGTCGGTGCTGCCGGGGTCGGGCCTGCCGCAGGTGGGCGGGCCCGGCCTGGGCGCCCTGGTCGCGGGCCTCCTCGTGGCGCTCGCGGTGGTCGTCCTGCCTCCCCGCCCGCGCATCGAGGCCACGCACCGACAGGACCGAGCCGCAGTCACCGACGGCGACGACCACGACGTGACGGTGGACCGCGGCGATCCCGGGCCCGGTCAGGTCGCCTCGTCGCTGGCCCTCCTCGCCCTCGGGTACCGCTCCGGACTGCCCACCTGGGACGTCCTCGAGGCCGTCGGTGTCGGGTTGCCGGAGGGGCCTGCGGCGGATCTCCGACAGGTCGCCAACGCATTGCGGTGGGGAGCGACGGACGCCGAAGCCTGGGCGTCCGTCGGGGCCGCGTGGGCGCCGGCAGCCCGGGCCGTCCAGGTGGCCCACCTCGCCGGGGTCCCGCCAGGGCCGTTGCTGCTCGCGGCCGCCGACGACCTGCGCGACGCCGAGCTCGAGCGGGTCGAGGTCGCAGCGGGCCGGGTCGGCGTCCGCCTGGTGGCCCCACTCGGCCTCGTCCTGCTGCCGGCGTTCTGCCTCACCACCGTCGTGCCGCTCGTCGTCGCGCTCGCGCGCGACCTGGTGTCGTCCTGAGGCCCACCTACCAGCCGCGCAGCAGCGCGGCCCAGAGAAAGGAACATCCATGTCCCACAGCCTGATCCGGGCCTTTCGACGCGCGACGGCGACTGCAAGGTCGGCTCGCCACGACGTCGGGATGACGACCGCCGAGTACGCCGTCGGCATCATGGCCGCCTGCACCTTCGCGTTGGTCCTGCTCGGTGTCGTCAAGTCCGACGCGGTGCGCTCGGCGCTCGCGGGCATCGTCCAGAACGCCCTCGGGATCGCCGGGTGACGCCGCCCGACGGCCGCGCGTCGGCAGCTGCGCGTCGTCCGGCGCAGCCCACGGCGGCCGCGCCCACCAGCCGGTGCGGTCGTCGGGACGCGGGGATGGTGACGGCCGAGCTGGCCGTCGCCGTTCCTGCCGTCGTCCTCGTCCTGGCGCTCTGCCTGGCGGCGGTGCGGGCGGGGGTCGACCAGGTGCGCTGCGTCGACGCTGCACGGATCGCTGCCCGCGCGGCCGCGCGTGGTGACCCCGTGGACCGGGTCACGAGTCTCGCGCTCTCCGCGGCACCGGCCGGAGCAAGGGTCTCGGTCCATGCCGCACCGCTGGGTGTCGCCGTCACCGTGAGGGCCGATGCCGGCGGCTGGGCGGGTCTGCCGAGCTGGACGCTGCAGGCCGTCGCCGTGACGCCGACAGAATCCGCGACGGGGACCTCGCCGTGAGCCGCCTGCGACGCCGCCTCCCGCTGCACGGTCTGCGCCACCGCGCCCTCGCGGGTCCTGGTCCCGGCTCGCGCGATCGAGGCTCCTCGAGCGTCCTCGTGCTCGGCGCGGTCGGCGTCCTGCTTGCCGTCGGCGTGGCGGCACTCGTCCTCGCCGTCGTCGCGGTGGCCGGGCAGCGTGCTCGGCTCGCGGCCGACCTTGCGGCCATCGCGGGCGCGAGCCGACAGCGCACCACCGGCGCTCAGGCGTGCGCCCTGGCCGCATCGGTCGCGCACGCGAACGGGGCACGGCTCGACCGCTGCCTCCTGGAGGGCCCCGACGTCGAGGTCTCCGTCAGCGTCACGGTGCCGGTGTGGCCGGATCCCGCCCGTGCGCGATCCCGAGCCGGTCCGGCACGAGCCACCTGAGCCACGGGTCAGCGCCCAGCGTGACGCGAGGCGGCGACACACCGACCGAGACCACCGCCCAGGCGGTCGTCGTGACGACCGACAGCGGGCCGGGCGAAGGCACTCAGCGGTTGCGCCAGGCATCCGGGGCGGTGAGCAGTCGTTGCACCGGGTCGGGCAGCTCCCCGGTCCGCAGCGACTCGAGCGACGTGCCGTCGAGGACCTCGCGCAGGCTGGCCCGGACGGCGACCCACAGGCTCGGCAGGTGCGTCGCGACGCCGTGGTACTCCGTCTCGTGCGGTCGCAGGCCACGCACCTCGGCGAGCGGCCCGTCGACGGCACGGAACACGTCGCCGATGCTGATGTCGTCGCTGGAGCGTCCGAGCACGTAGCCCCCGCGGGCACCTCGCCGGCTCAGGACGAGACCGGCCCGTCGCAGGTCCGCGAAGATGGCTTCGAGGAACTTGCGCGGCAGGTCCTGGCGGGTGGCCAGCGAGTCGATGCTGACCGGCCCGGAGCCCTGGGCCTCCGCGTCGCTGAGGATGAGCATCGCCCTGACGGCGTAGTCGACCCGGGCAGAGATGTCCACCGGCACAGTGTGCCGCAGCGGCGCTGCCGACCGCCGGACGCCCGAGGCGACGGGCCGCGCGATGCCCGCGGCGTCCGGCGTCCGGCGTCCACGCGTCCGCGGTCCCGACGTGCCGGCGCGCCTGCGCGCGGAGCCGCGAGACGGCTCTCGAACCGCCTCAGATCGCGAGCGCCGGGTCGATCTCGACGACGCTGGAGCGTTGCGCCGCGCGCGCGAAGACCCGCTCGCCCGGCTCGAGCGCCAGCTCACCGGCGTCCCGTCGTGTCAGCTGCGCGGCGAACCGCTCGCCGGACTCGGCACGCAGGTCGACGCGCACCTCGAACCCGAGCGGTACGACGCGCTCGACGACCGCCGCGACGATGCCGGGGGACCCGCTCACGGCGTCGTCGAGGGCGAGGGCCACCGCACGGTCGCGCTCGAGCGCGATGTCGTGGGGCCGGACGAGCTGCCCGCCGAGGTGGGCGACGGAGCCGAGGAACCCCATGACGAAGTCGTTGGCCGGACGTTCGTACAGCGTCACCGGGTCGCCCACCTGCTCGATCCGCCCGTGGTTGAGCACGGCGATCCGGTCGGCGACGTCGAGCGCCTCCTCCTGGTCGTGCGTCACGAGGACGGTCGTCACGTGGACCTCGTCGTGCAGCCGCCGCAGCCACGTGCGCAGGTCGGCGCGCACCTTGGCGTCGAGGGCGCCGAACGGCTCGTCGAGCAGGAGCACCTCGGGGTCGACGGCCAGCGCCCGGGCCAGGGCCATCCGCTGGCGCTGCCCTCCGGACAGCTGGGCCGGGTACCGGTCACGGAACCCCTCGAGGCCGACGATCTCGAGCAGCTCGCCGACGCGCCGGTCGATGTCGGCCTTGGCGCGCTTGCGGATCGACAGCCCGAAGGCGACGTTGTCCCGGACGGTCATGTGCTTGAACGCCGCGTAGTGCTGGAAGACGAACCCGATGCCGCGTCGCTGCGGCGGCTGGTGCGTCACGTCGCGACCGGCGATCGTCACGACCCCGCCGTCGAGGTCCTCGAGGCCGGCGATCGAGCGCAGCAGCGTCGACTTGCCCGAGCCGCTCGGACCGAGCAGGGCGGTCAGCGACCCGCTCGGGATCTCGATGCTGACGTCGTCGAGCGCGAGGAACGAGCCGTAGCTCTTGCGGGCGTCGGTCACGGTGATCATCGGGTGCTCCTCTTGCGGTCGAGCAGGGTCATGAGCAGGAGCACGACGAGCGCCATGCCCATGAGGAGGGTCGCGGCGGCGTAGGCGCCGTAGGTGTTGTGGTCGTCGATGTAGCGCGCGTGGACGAGCAGCGTCAGGGTCTGCGAGACGCCGGCGAAGCCGGAGGACACCATGATGACGGCGCCGAACTCGCCGAGGGCCCGCGCCACCGTGAGGACGATGCCGTACGTCAGGCCCCAGCGGATGGCCGGCAGCGTGATGCGCCAGAACGTCTGCCAGCGGTTGGCACCGAGCGTGGCCGCCGCCTGCTCCTGGTCCTGGCCGATCTCGTGGAGCACCGGCTCGACCTCGCGCACGACGAACGGCAGCGTCACGAAGAGCGTCGCGAGCACCATGCCGGGCAGGCCGAAGATGACCCGCAGACCCGCACGGTCGAGCGCACCGAACCAGCCGTCGACGCCCCACAGCATGATGAGCGCGACACCGACGACGATCGGCGACACGGCGAACGGCAGGTCGACGACCGCCTGGAGCAGGCCGCGACCCCGGAAGCGGCCGCGCACGAGCGCGAGCGCGGTCGCGACGCCGAAGACGACGTTCATCGGCACGACGATGGCGACGATGAGGACCGAGAGGTTGAACGCCGAGATCGCCGCCGGCGTCGTCACCGACGCCCAGAACGCGGCGACGCCGGGGGAGAACGTGCGCCAGAGGATGACGCCGACCGGGACGGCGAGCAGCGCGAACAGGTAGGCCAGCGCGACGACGCGCAGCGTGATCCGGGACCGGGTGGACAGCCTCATGCCGCTCGCTCCTCACGTCGCTGGGCGCGCGTCGAGAGCACCCGCAGGACGAGCAGCGTCAGGAACGCGATGGTGAGCAGCGCCACCGAGACCGCGGCCGCGTTGAGCGGGCGGTCGACCTCGATCTGCTGCTGGATGTACTGGGAGGCCACCTGGGTCTCCCGCGGGATGTCGCCGCCGATGAGCACCACCGAGCCGTACTCGCCGATGGACCGGGCGAACGCGAGCCCGGCGCCGCTCAGCACGGCCGGTGCCAGGGTCGGCAGGACGACGCGTCGGAACGTCGTCCAGCTCGAGGCGCCAAGCGAGGCGGCCGCCTCCTCGACCTCGCGGTCGGCCTCGATGAGCACCGGCTGCACCGACCGGACGACGAACGGGAGCGTCACGAACAGCAGCGCGACGGCCAGGCCCCAGCGGGTGGCGTTGAGGTGGATGCCGACCGGGCTGTTCGGGCCGTACAGCGACAGCAGCACGATGCTCGCCACGATGGTGGGCAGCGCGAACGGCAGGTCGATGAGGGCGTTGACGACGCGCTTGCCGGGGAACTCGTCGCGCACGAGCACCCACGCGACGAGCGTGCCGAACCCGGCGTTGACGACCGCGACGCCGGCCGACACGAGAACCGTGACCCAGAGCGAGGCGAGGGCCGCGGGCGCCGTCACGGCCTCCCAGAAACCGGACCAGCCCTCACCGAAGGAGGCGACGGTCAGGGCGGCGAGCGGCAGCAGGACGATGAGGCTGAGCCACAGCGTCACGACGCCGACGCCGAGCGGTCGGCCGAGCCGGCGCCGGAGCCCCGCGGCGGGCCCGGCGTCGGGGGACCGACCACCGGACGCGCCGGGGGCGGGAGCCGCCGTAGCGACTCCCGCCTCGCGGGTCCCGTCGGACCGGGCGATCGCCTCGGCCGTCACTTCGTCGCCTCGTCGTAGATGGTGGCGATCGCGCCGACGTCCTTCTTGAACAGGGTGCCGTCGACGCTCTTCCAGCCGCCGAGGTCGGCGATGGTCCACAGCTTGGCGGGCGCGGGGAACGTCGAGGCGAACTCCTTCGCGACGGTCGGGTCGACCGGGCGGAACCCGGCACCGGCGAGGAGCTTCTGGGCCTCCGGCGTGTAGAGGTAGTCGTCGAAGGCCTGCGCGACCGCCTTGTTCGGGCTGTTCTTCAGCACGGCGGCCGGGTTCTCGATCTTGAAGGTCTGCGGCGGTGTCACGTGCTCGACGGACTCGCCGTTCTTCTCGATGAAGAGCGCCTCGTTCTCGTAGCTGAGCAGCGCGTCACCGCTGCCCTGCAGGAACGCCTCGGTGGCCTCACGGCCCGACTTCGGCTGGATCTTCACGTGGTCGGTGACGAGGCTGCGGA
>NZ_JBPGXG010000080.1:0-21234 GCF_056755255.1 Monashia sp. HAY1-5C
TCCGTCGTCGGCAGCGTCAGATGTGTATAAGAGACAGCCGCTCAGGGGTCCCGGGCGCAGCCGCGTCACCACCGCCGGATGGGTCGGTCCGGGCTCTCAGACGCAGCGGCCGTTCTTGCAGCCGTGGTCGAAGAGCGCGCGTGCGAGGACGGTCGTCATGTCGGCCGGCGTCGGTGCCGAGTAGAAGTCCGAGTACGTCATCTTCGACACCTCGGTCAGGGCCGTGGCATCGACGTCGGGCCCGATGCCGATCGTCGTGATGGCGATGGGCTTGTCGGGGTCGCTCGCCGAGCGCAGGTTGGCCTTGAGCTGCTCGAGCGAGATGCCGTTCGGGTCGTCGTTGCGGCCGTCGGTGAGGATGACGACGGCGTTGACGCGGTCGGGGTCGTACTGGGCCTGCGCCTTCTGGTAGGCGGCCCAGATGGTGTCGTAGAGGCCCGTGCCGCCGCCGACGTTCTTGGACAGCGTCTCGGCGGCGGTGGCGACCTGGGCCCGGTGGCTGTCGTCGTCGAGACGGCCGATCGGAGCCAGCTCGCGCCAGTCCTGACCGGGACCACCCTTGTCGATGGAGAAGATCCACAGCCCGAGCTTGGTCGTCTTCGGCAGCGCCGACAGCGCGATCCCGGCCGCCTCCTGCGTGATGGCGACGCGGGTGCTGTTGCCGACCCTGTCGTTCATCGACCCGGAGACGTCGAACACCGACAGGATGGAGAAGTCGGTGGTCGCCGACTGCCACGTGTCGGTCGCCGCGGCCACCGTGGCCGCGTCGGGAGTCGGCCCGACCGTGACGTCACCGACGCTGCCGGACGGGGTGGGCATCGTCACGGGAACCGCGCTGGAGCGGATGCCGTAGCGGGCCAGGATCGTGGCGGCCTCAGGCGTCATGAGGTAGGTGCGGAGCAGCTCGACGGCCTGGGCCCGGACCGGGTCGGTGGCGACGTTGACGAGGGAGAACTCGAAGGCGGGCGTGCCCTCGCTCGGGGTCACCGACACCATCCGGTGGTCGGGGTAGAGCCGGTTGTGGTCGATGAGGTCGGCCTCGGCCACCGGGAAGGCCCCAGCCTCCTGCGGGTTGGCGTTGTAGGCCGAGAAGAGCTCGTCGATGGACGCGGCGGCGCCCTTGGCCAGCTTCGGGATGACGACGCGTCCCTGCTCGGGTCCCAGTCGGGGCAGCGCCGAGGCGAGCGTCAGCATGCCGGCCGTCGTGGACCGGGGGTCGCTCATCCGGATGGGGGAGTCGGACCCGACCAGCTCGAGCCACGTCGGCTGCCCGTCGAGCTGCCTGGCGCGCGCGGGGTCCATGGCGATGACGAGCGGGCTCTTGGCGAAGGGCTTGGCGACCTTGGCGTTGATCCTGGCCGACTCGTTGACCCGCTCGACCCAGCGCTGGGAGTCCGGGATCCAGCCGTCCGGCCGGTTCGGCTGGCCCTGGCCGAGGCCGATCATCGCCTCGATCGGGGTCTTCCCGCGTACGACGAAGTCGACGCAGGGGGAGTCGGCGTCGGCCTGGTACTCCTTGGCGAGGGCGAGAACCGCCGGCTGCGCCGCCTCGGAGACCCAGAGCGTGACGGGCGTGCGCTCCGGGCAAGACTTGCCGGGGGCTCCGGTCAGCGCGGCCACGGGCGCCTGGTCACGGCCCTGCCACCACGTCCAGCCGCCGGCCCCCGCACCGGCGACGACGAGCACGAAGCCGAGCACCGCGGCGACCCGCCGGTTGCGACGGTTGCGGGCGAGCTTCGCCTCGAGCGCTTTTCGGGCCGCGCGGCCCTCCATGAGGCTCTGCTCGTAGGGACCGACGGTGCGACGTGGAGGGGTCGGCTGGGACACGGGGTTTCCTCACATGAGGACGCCCCGGTGCCGGGGCGTCGGGGCGAACCACCGAGCAACGGTACCGGGCGGCTCGCGCAGAATGGTGCCCCAACCGCCCCGCGTTTGTCGAATGCCCGAAATGTCCTACGGCAGCACGGATCTCGGCGGTGCGAAGGCCCCCGCGCGCTGCACGGTGAGGGCCCCGGTGAGCAGGGCCCGCTCGACCGCCGGGGCGATCTCGGCCAGACCTGCGGCTCGGAGGCGCGCGGCCGCGGCGGCCCCACCGAGCAGGCCCGCGTCGAGGAGCCCGGACACGAGGCCGGCCATGAACGAGTCGCCCGCGCCGACGGTGTCGACCACGCGGACGCTCGGGGCCGGCAGCGACACCTGCTCGCCCGTGGCGCTGACCCGCACGACGGCGCCCTGGCCCCCGCGGGTCACGACGACGACGGCCGGGCCGAGGTCGCCCCACGCGCGCAGCACCTCGTCGAGGGGCTCGCCCGGGCACAGCCAGGCGACGTCCTCGTCGGAGAGCTTGACGACGTCCGCCAGCGCGATGGAGGCCTCGATGGCGCGACGCGCGTCGCCCGGGGCGCCCATGAGCGTCGGCCGCGCGTTCGGGTCGTAGGACACCGTGGCGCCGGTGGCCCGCGCGGCCTCGAGCACGGCCCGGACCTCGTGGCCACCGGGCTCGATGACCGCGGCGATGCTCCCGGTGTGGACGTGGCCGTAGCCGTCGAGGTGCGGGACCGGTGCGACGTGCCACTCGAGCTCGAAGACGTAGGTGGCGGCGCCCGACGCGTCGAGCGTCGCATGGGCCAGGGAGGTGGCCGCGGCGTCGCACGAGCCCTCGGTCAGGGCGATGCCGCGCTCGGCGCAGTGGGCGGCGATGCGCTCACCACGGGCGTCTCGCCCGATCCACGTCGCGAGGTCGACCGGATGCTCGAGGGCTGCCAGGCCGAACGCGACGTTGGCGGGGCTGCCGCCGACGTGCTCGGAGGTCACGCCGTCGGGCGTCGTCACGGCGTCGACGAGCGCCTCACCGACGACGAGGGTGCGCAGGTCGGTCACGTCGTCCTCGCTCACGCGTCGACCATGTCGGCGCTGCCGAACCAGCCGGGGCGGTCGAAGCGGTGCTCGCTGTCGATGGTGCGGATGGTGCCGCTGCGCGAGCGCATGACGAGGGAGTTCGTGCGGGCGGACTTGGCGCCGTAGCGAACTCCCCGCAACAGCTCACCGTCGGTGATGCCCGTGGCGACGAAGAAGCACTCGCCGACGACGAGGTCGTCGGTGGACAGGACGCGGTCGAGGTCGTGACCGGCGTCGAGCGCCTTCTGGCGCTCCTCGTCGTCCTTGGGCCAGAGCCGGCCCTGGATGACACCGCCGATGCACTTGATGGCGCACGCTGCGATGATGCCCTCGGGCGTGCCGCCGATGCCGAGGAGCAGGTCGACACCCGTGCCGGGTCGGGCCGCCATGACGGCGCCGGCGACGTCACCGTCGACGATGTAGCGGATACGGGCGCCGGTGTCGCGGATCTCCTGGGCGAGGCGGTCGTGACGCGGCCGGTCGAGCATGACGACCGTGACGTCGGCCGGCGTCTCCTTCTTGGCCTTGGCGATGCGGCGGATGTTCTCCGCGACGGGCAGGCGGATGTCGACGACCTCGGCGGCGTCGGGACCGGTCGCGAGCTTGTCCATGTAGAACACCGCCGACGGGTCGTACATCGCGCCGCGGTTGGCGACGGCCATGACCGCGACGGCGTTGTTCATGCCCTTGGCGGTGAGGGTCGTCCCGTCGATGGGGTCCACGGCGACGTCGACCTCGGGACCTGTGCCGTCGCCGACCTCCTCGCCGTTGAAGAGCATCGGCGCGTTGTCCTTCTCGCCCTCGCCGATGACGACGACCCCACGCATGCTGACCGTCGAGATCATCGCGCGCATCGCCTCGACCGCCGCCCCGTCGGCCTTGTTCTTCTCGCCGCGGCCGACCCACCGTCCGCCGGCCATGGCGGCGGCCTCGGTGACCCTCACCAGCTCGAGGGCGAGGTTGCGGTCCGGCTGGCTGTGTCTCATCGGGTCCTCCGTCGGCGCAGAACGAGTCGGCGCCAGCCTATCGGGGGGTCGACCCGCGTTTGGACGCCGTCCACGGGTCGGGGACCATGGAGTCATGAGCTCGCCGTCCACCTCCCCGCCTCCGCCGGGGCACCCCGAGCAGCCGGTCACGCCGACCGGCCCCGAGGGCGTCGCTGCGGCGTCGACGGGCGGGCCCGTGGCACAGTCGGTTCCGTCCGCCCGGTCCCAGGCCGACCCCCAGACCGACTCCCAGACGGACTCCCAGACGGAGGCCCTCGCGCCGCCGCGCAGCCGGTACTCGATGGGCACGCTGCCGAACATGCTCCGCTCGATGCTCGTCATCGGGCTGTTCGTCCTCGCCCTCGTCGCCATCGTGCCCCGGACCGACCACGTGGACCGGCCTGCGGTGGACGCGCTCGACAAGGCGCGCGAGGTCGCGGCCCAGACGCACTGGGCCGTGGAGCTTCCCCAGGGCCTGGGGTCCGGCTGGGTGCCGACCGTCGCGACGTACGCCCCCGGGACCGAGAAGGTCCGGACCTTCACGACGGTGTGGACGACGCCGGCCGGAGCCGACATCGCCCTCAAGCAGGCCGTGAACCCCACGGACGGCTGGCTGCGCCGGTCGGTGGACGACGGCGAGGCCGCCGGCACCGTGCAGGTGTCGGGACGGTCGTTCCAGCGGTTCACCGCCTCCGACGCGGGCCAGGTCGCCTACGTCGTGCGCGGGACGGCTCCGACCAGGCCGACGATCGTCGCCTCGGGCAACGCGTCCGAGGACGAGCTGAAGGCGTTCGTCGCCGCGATGCGGCCGGTGGCACCTGCGACGGCCCCCTGACCTGCGGGTCGCACGCGGGGTCGAGAGGCCGCGGTCAGGACTCGTCGTCGAAGACGGCGTCGTCGGCGTGCAGCGGCCCGTCCTGAGCCGACGGGCCGGCGGGGTCGCCACCACGGACGGCCCGCTCGATCTCGGCCTGGGCGCCGTCGAGCCACGTCGCGCAGTGGGCGGCGAGGGCCTCGCCGCGGCGCCACAGGCGCATCGAGTCCTCGAGCGGGGCCTGACCGGCCTCGAGCCGCGCGACGATGGTGACGAGCTCCTCGCGGGCGTCCTCGTACCGCATGCCGGCGATGTCGGGGAAGTCGGTGCTGTCGGGCGGGGACGCGTCGGCCATGGCGGCCACCCTACGGTGTCGGCCCGACGCCGCCCTCGGGGTCCGGGGCCGGTGCCGCCTTCTTCGCGGTGGACCTCTTCCCGGCGGCCTTCTTCACGCTGACCGGCCGGACGCCGAAGTCGCCTCGGGCGACGCGCACGCGCAGCAGCTCGCCGACGCCGACCTCGTCGCGGTCCATGACGACGCGGCCGTCGCGGTGCTGCACGACGGCGTAGCCCCGCTCGAGGGTCGACTGCGGCGAGAGCGCGACGACCTGCCGGCGCAGGTGCTCGGCCTCGTCGGACGCCCGGTGCAGGCGGGCCTCGAGGCGCGTCGCCGCCCGCTCGCGGAGGGCGGCCAGCTCGGCGCGGCGCGGGCGCAGCTGGGCGACCGGGTCGGCCATGACCGGTCGGGACACGAGGGCCCGCAGCCCCGAGCGCTCGTGCTCGACGCGACGGAGCAGGGCACGGCGCAGCCGGTCGCGGCCGGTCTCGACGGTTCCGCGCTCGTGCGCGGCGTCGGGCACGACCCGCTTGCCGGCGTCGGTGGGAGTGGAGGCCCGCCAGTCGGCGACCAGGTCGAGCAGGGGCTGGTCCACCTCGTGGCCGATGGCGCTGATGACCGGGGTGCGCGCCTCGGCGACGGCCCGGACCATGGCCTCGTTCGAGAACGGCAGCAGCTCCTCGAGCGCGCCGCCGCCGCGCGCCACGACGATGACGTCGACCTCGGGGTGTGCGTCGAGCTCGCGGAGCGCCGCGACGACCTCGGTCACGGCGCTGGCCCCCTGCACGGCCACCTCGCGAAGCTCGAACCGCACGGCGGGCCACCGCCTCCTGGCGTTCTCGACGACGTCGCGTTCGGCCGCCGAGCCGCGTCCGGTGATGAGTCCCACGCGGTGCGGCAGGAAGGGGATGGGGCGCTTGCGGTCGGTGTCGAACAGGCCCTCGGCGGCGAGGGTGCGCTTGAGGATCTCGACGCGGGCGAGGAGGTCGCCGATGCCAACCGGGCGGATCTGGCGGGCCTCGAGCTGCAGCGTGCCGCGCTTGGTCCAGAACGTCGGCTTGGCCTGGAGCACGACGCGGGCCCCCTGCGTCAGCGGCACGGCCATGGCGTTGACGGCGTTCATCGGCACCGAGACGGACAGCGACATGTCGACGTCGGGGTCGCGCAGCGTCAGATAGGCGGTGCCGCCGCGCGGGTTGAACTGCACGACCTGCCCCTCGACCCACAGCTGGCTCATCCGGTCGACGTAGTCGCTGATCTTGAGGCTGAGCACGCGGACCGGCCAGGGCTGCTCGGCGGTGGTGTCGGCCGCCTTGTCCGGCAGCGGGTTCGGCAGGCTCACGACGGCAACGATAGGCGCAGCGACCGACGTCCCGGTCCCGGCGGACTTCGGGGGCGCGGCGGCCGGCACGTAGCATGGCCGCATGACCGATGCCGCGAAGAAGGTCCTGCTCGCCGCGCCGCGTGGCTACTGCGCCGGCGTCGACCGGGCCGTCGTCACGGTCGAGAAGGCGCTCGAGCTGTACGGCCCGCCCGTGTACGTCCGCAAGCAGATCGTGCACAATAGGCACGTCGTCACGACGCTCGAGAAGCGGGGGGCGATCTTCGTCGACGAGACCGACGAGGTGCCCGAGGGTGCCACCGTCGTCTTCTCGGCCCACGGGGTGGCCCCCGTGGTCCACGAGGAGGCGAGGGCGCGCAGCCTCAAGACCATCGACGCCACGTGCCCGCTCGTGACCAAGGTGCACCGCGAGGCCGTCCGGTTCGCCGGCGACGACTTCGACATCCTCCTCATCGGCCACGAGGGCCACGAGGAGGTGGTCGGGACGAGCGGTGAGGCGCCCGAGCACATCACGCTCGTCGACGGTCCGGACGACGTCGAGCACGTCACCGTGCGGGATCCCGAGAAGGTGGTGTGGCTCTCGCAGACGACATTGTCGGTCGACGAGACGATGGAGACGGTCAAGCGCCTCAAGGAGAAGTTCCCGGCCCTGCAGAGCCCGCCGTCCGACGACATCTGCTACGCCACCCAGAACCGGCAGCTGGCCGTCAAGCAGATGGCACGGGACACCGACCTCATGATCGTCGTCGGCTCGCGGAACTCCTCGAACTCGGTGCGACTCGTCGAGGTCGCGCTCGAGCACGGTGCCCGGGCCGGTCATCTCGTCGACTACGCCGACGAGATCCAGGAGGAGTGGCTCGAGGGGGTCTCGACGGTCGGTGTGACGTCGGGCGCGAGCGTGCCCGAGGTACTCGTGCGTGACGTCCTGTCGTGGCTCGCCGAGCGGGGCTACGGCGAGGTGGAGGCCGTCGTCGCGGCGGAGGAGTCGCTGCTCTTCGCGCTGCCCAACGAGCTGCGGCGCGACCTCAAGGCCCGCAAGGGGGAGGACGCCGGCAGCCTGCGCCACGACGCCGCGTTCGAGGACGCCGGCTCGCTCCACTGAGCCCGCCTCCGCGACGCGTCCTCACGGCCGACCGGGTCGGGGCCCACCGGCTCCCGAGGGTCGGTGTCAGCCTCCGAGCGCGGAGGTCAAGGCGGGCTGGAGGTCGTCGAGCGAGCTCGTCGCGACGTACTGCCCACCCGTGATGGCCAGGACCTGCCGGAGCGCCCCCTCGTCGGACCGGCCGCCGATGTCGACCACGACGAGCCGTACCGGCTTGGCGGGGTCCCGCAGCGCCGCCAGCTGCTTCTGGAGCAGCCGCAGGCTCAGCCCGAAGTCGTCGTCGTTCGGGCCACCGGTCACGACCACGACGGCGTTGGTGGACCCCGGACGCCAGTACCCCCTGGCCTGCGCGTACGCCGCCGCGATCGAGTCGTAGAGGCCGCGGCCACCGCCGACCGTGGTGTCGAGGCCGGCGACGGACGTGTCGAACGCGGCCAGGCGCCTGCCCTCACCGAGGCCGCCGTAGCCGACGAGCGGCCGGTAGTCGTCGGCGTGGTCACCGATGTGCTGCGAGTAGACCCACAGCGAGGCGACCGTCGTCGGTGACACGGCGGCGGCGGCCCGGACCGTGGCCCGCTGGACGGTGGCCAGGCGCGTGGCGCCGCTCTCGGTCCGGTCGAGCATCGACCCGGACACGTCGACCGCGAGCAGGGCCTGGGTCTTGGGGGCCGACGCGTCCCACAGCGCGGCGGCGCGGGCCACGGCGGCCTCGGCCGGGGCGGGCCCGACCGTGATCGTCCCACGCAGCCCGCTGGGGGTCCCGGGGTCCGCGCCACCTGGTGTGCGGAAACCGCCGGCCCGCAGGACCTGTGCCGCCTGCCCCGTGTGGAGGTAGTCGTCGAGCGCCTTGACCAGGCGCTTCTTGGCCGCGTCGTCGGACAGGGACACGAGGGAGTACTCGGCCGGGCCCGCGCCCTCCTTCGGCGCCAGCGGCGTGAGCGGTGCGTCGGTGTGCGCGGCGTTCCACGTCGTCAGCTGAGCCTGCGTGACGACGGCGCCGGCCGGGTCCTTACCGTCGACCCCGTCGAGGGACACCGAGCCGGTGCCGTCCTCGGCGGCGCGGGACACGAGCGTGCCGAGGGCCGCGTCCGACATCGAAGCGGCGGCGGCACCGAGCGCCAGGCGCCCCACGGTGGAGCGGTTGGGGTCGGGGACGCGGACGGGCGTCCCGCCCCCGAGCACCGCCGCCCACGAGAGGTCGGCACCGACCCTCTCGGCGGCGGCAGGGGACAGCGCGACGACGACGGCACTCGTCGCGAACGGCCTGCCCGGAGCCGCCGTGACACCGGAGATCGCGCGGGCCCGCCCGAGCCAGACGTCGGAGTCGGTGATCCACGCGTCGGGCCGCCCCGCGCCGACGAGCGAGCCGGCCACGGCGAAGGGCTCCGCGGGCTCGAAGGTGTACGCGGCGCACGGCCCGTCGGGGTGCTTGCTCAGGGCCTCGGCCGCGGCGGCGACGGCGGGCGCGGCGGCCGGGGCGACTGCGACGCGGACCTTCGCCGGGTGGGCGCACGCGACGGGACGAGCGGCGATGGCAGGCAGGCTGGTGGGGACGTCACGCCGGACGAGCAGGGCGTACACGCCCGCCGCGGCGCCGACCAGGACGATGGCGAGCACGGCGCCGAGCACCCGGTTGCGGCGCTGACGCCACCTGCGCTCGCGGACGGCGGCCTCGACCTTGTGCCGTGAGTCGATGAGGCTCTGCTCGTAGGGGCCGATGCGGCGGCCCGTGCCTGCTGCCTGATGGTCTGGGTCCGGCCCCCCGGTGCCGGTCACGCTGCGCCCGCTTCCATGCCGCCGTATTGTCCGTGCCTCCCGCGCGGGTGTCCACTATCGCCCCATACCGGACATCTCGCCTCTCCGCACCTCGAAAGTGGCTGTGGCCGTGGGTGATCGGCCCCTGGGGAGGCCGTCAGGCGGTGTCCTCCCGGCGTCGGGCCGCCGCGTCGCGCTCACGGCGCAGGAACGCGTCGTCCCGCTCCTCGCTCGAGCGCGCACCGAGTGCATCGGCGACGTCGTCCGGGGTGCTTCCGGTCAGCTCGGCGGCGCTCAGCGAGCGTGGCGCGGCCTCGAGCGGCACGAGCTCGGCCGGCCGCTCGGTGGCCAGCTGCAGCTCGTGCATCCGGCGGGCCGTGACGAGCACGCGTGACTCGAGCGTGCCGACGAAGCGGTTGTACTGCTCGACGGAGCGGGCCAGCGACTGCCCCATCCCGGTGACGTGACCTCCGAGGGTCGCGAGGCGGGCGTAGAGGTCCTGTCCGAGGGCGAGCAGCTCCCTGGCGTTCTGCTCGAGGGCGTCCTGCTGCCAGATGGCGCCGACCGTGCGCAGCACGGCGTAGAGCGTCCCCGGGGAGGCGAGCACGACCTTGCGCGTCAGCGCGTGCTCGTAGAGCCCCGGGTCGTCGGCGAGCGCGGTGGCGAGGATCGCCTCGCCGGGCACGAAGCAGACGACGACCTCGGGAGAGCGGGTGAAGGCGGTCCAGTAGGCCTTCGCGGCGAGGCCCTCGACGTGCCGACGCAGGGCCGTGGCGTGGGCGGCGAGCAGCTCGCCGCGTTCCACCTCGGACACCGTGTCGCCGTGCGCCTGGAGGAAGTGGGCCATCGGGGCCTTGCTGTCGACGACGACGTGCCGGCCACCGGGCAGGTTGATGACGGCGTCCGGGCGCACGGTGGCGCCGTGCCGGCTGACGCGCGTCACCTGCTCGTCGAAGTCGCACCGGGCCAGCAGCCCGGAGACCTCGAGGACCCGTCGCAGCTGCACCTCGCCCCAGGCGCCGCGGACGGTCGAGGCGTTGAGGGCGCCGGCAAGGGTGGCGGTCTCGGAGCGCAGCGACTCGGTGGACCGGCTGACCTCGCTGAGGCGCTCCCCGAGCTGGCCGAACTGCTGCGCGCGGTCGCGCTCGAGGACGCCGACCTGCCGCTCGACGCGGCCGATCGTCTCGCGCAGCGGCGCGAGCACCGCTGCCGTGGCGTCGTCCTCGGCCCGGGAGGCCTCGAGGTCGTCGACGCGCTCGCGCAGGACGTCGCGCGCCGCCTCGGCGGCCGCGGTGCGCGACACGAGCGAGGAACGGACCGCCAGCCACGCGACGAGCGCGCCGACGACGAGGCCGGTCACGAGGCCGGTGAGCAGCGAGGAGGACTCCATGGCCCCACCGTCCCAGAGAGGTCCGACAGGGCCGGGGAGCCCACGCCCTCAGCCGAGCTCGAAGTGCTGGTAGTCCTTGTACGACCAGTAGCCGCCCCAGATCCCGCCCCGCGAGATGACCTGCCTCGTGATGGTCGAGGAGCCCCAGATCATCCCGGGGTCGCGCAGGTTGCGGTTGATCCAGCGCACCCCGTTCGGCGGGTACCAGACCCCGTTGGCCGCCTTGTACGGGTTGTGCATCGTGTTGACGTCGATCGCCGTGCCGTAGGAGTGCGGCGACATCCGGGAGCTGTTGCCCGTGACCCGGCGGCAGTTGAAGGCCGAGGTGTTGTCGGCCTTCATCATCTCCTCGTCGTTGCCGTACCACCGGTTCGGGTTGTCCATCCGGCGGATCTTGAACCCGGCGAGGTAGGCGGCGCGGAAGATGGCCGCGGTCTGGCCGACCTTGTCCCACCGGACGATGAGCATGCCGCGGCGGATCGTGCCGTCGTAGGCCCGGAAGTTCATCTCGACGACGCGCAGCCGGCTGGGCCCCACGGGGCAGCCCGACCGCCAGGTGTAACGGACGTCGGCCGCCGTCACGGGCCGGGCGGTGGCGCGGATCGGGTCGGTGGTCGCGGCGACGGCGAGGGCGGCGAGGGAGGGGCCCCGACCGAGCGACCCGGACCGTGGCGTCGACGCGGTGGCGACGGACGGTGCCGCAGCCGGGGGCCGCTCCGGACTTTCGGGCGTCGCACCGGAGGCGGCCGGTGCCGTGGCGGCGAGAGCGAGAGTGGTGACGAGGGCCGCGGCAGCCAGGCCGCCACCGCGCCGGAGGGATCCAGCCATGAGTCGTCCTTCGGTCGTTCCAGTGGGTGACTGCGTCCGTGCGGAGATCAGGGGAGTGTCCATTACACACCCTTTGTCCCGGTGTGGCCCGCGGCACGCCCCGCCCGGTGCGATGTGTGGGGCGTCTGCTAGACAGTCGCCGTGAGCGAGTACGACGACGCCGTCCGCCTGCAGCCCGGGCCGGGGCCCGACGCCCGGACCGGCAGCTTCTCCGAGGCCTGGATGATCGGCAACGCCGTCAACGGGGGGCTGGTCATGGCGACGGCCCTGACGGCCCTGGGGCAGCACCTGGCCGCCGACCCCGCCGAGGCGACGCGTCACGTCGACCCGGTCGTCGTCTCGGCGTACTTCCTGACTGCCTCGCAGCCCGGGCCGTTCACGGCGACGACCGAGGTCATGCGGTGCGGACGCGCCCTCTCGACGGGGCAGGTGAGCATCGTGCAGCCCTCGCCCGACGGCCCCCCGGTGGAGCGGATGCGCGCCATCGCCTCGTTCGGCAACCTCGACGAGGTCGAGGTGCAGCGCCAGTCCGTCGTGCCCGACATGCCGCCGCCGGAGCAGTGCCTCGGCGCGGACCAGGCGCCGCCGGACTTCCTCGCGAACGCCCGGTTCCTCGAGCGCCTCGACCTGCGGCTCGACCCGGCCACGGCCGGCTGGGCACTCGGGCGTCCCTCGATGCAGGGCGTCATGCGCGGATGGCTGCGCCTGCGCGACGGACGTGACCCGGACACGACGATGCTCCTGCTCGCCCTCGACGCCCTGCCCCCGGTCGCCTTCGACCTCGGGCTCTTCGGGTGGACCCCGACGCTGGAGTTCACCGGGCACGTCCGCCGCCGACCCGCGCCCGGCTGGCTGCGCGTCGCGCTCTCGAGCGAGAACCTCGGTGGCGGGATGATGGAGGAGGACGCGACGATCTGGGACTCCACCGGCGCCCTCGTCGCGCAGTCGCGTCAGCTCTGCGGCGTCCGGCCCGCACCGACCGACGGGTGAGGCAGCCCGCCCCCGACGTCGGCGCGGACCCTCCGGAGGGCCGCGGCCGTCGGTGCGTGGTCGGGGCGCTCGTCCTGCGGCACTAAACTCCTGTCCTCGTGGCACTCACCATCGGAATCGTCGGTCTCCCCAACGTCGGCAAGTCGACGCTCTTCAACGCGCTGACCAAGAACAACGTGCTCGCCGCGAACTACCCGTTCGCGACGATCGAGCCCAACGTCGGCGTCGTGCCGCTGCCCGATGCGCGCCTGACGGTGCTCGCCTCGCTCTTCGGCTCCGAGAAGATCCTCCCGGCCACCGTCAGCTTCGTCGACATCGCCGGCATCGTGCGCGGCGCGTCCGAGGGTGAGGGCCTCGGCAACAAGTTCCTCGCCAACATCCGCGAGGCCGACGCCATCTGCCAGGTCGTGCGCGCCTTCGAGGACGCCGACGTCGTCCACGTCGACGGCAAGATCAGCCCGGCCGGCGACATCGAGACCATCCACACCGAGCTGATCCTCGCCGACCTCCAGACGCTCGAGAAGGCGGTGCCGCGCCTCGAGAAGGAGGCCCGGGTCAACAAGGACCGGAAGGCCGCGCTCGAGCTGGCCCAGGCCGCGCAGAAGGTCCTCGAGGAGGGGCACACCCTGTTCGCCGCGGGCCCGGCCGCCGGCGTCGACCTCGCCGAGGCCAAGCAGCTCGGCCTGCTGACGACCAAGCCCTTCATCTACGTCTTCAACCTCGACGAGGACCAGCTGGCCGACACCGAGCTGCACGCGTCGCTCCGGGACCTCGCGGCCCCGGCCGACGCCGTCTTCCTCAACGCCAAGCTCGAGATGGACCTCATGGACATGGAGGCCGACGAGGCCCTCGAGCTGCTGCAGAGCTTCGGGGCAGAGGAGTCGGGACTCGACCAGCTGGCGCGTACCGGCTTCCACACCCTGGGCCTGCAGACCTACCTCACGGCCGGGCCCAAGGAGTCGCGCGCCTGGACGATCGGCAAGGGCTGGACCGCCCCGATGGCCGCGGGCGTCATCCACACCGACTTCCAGCGTGGCTTCATCAAGGCCGAGATCGTCGGGTTCGGTGACCTCGTGGACGCCGGCTCGATGGCGGCCGCGAAGGCCGCGGGCAAGGTGCGCATGGAGGGCAAGGACTACGTCATGCAGGACGGCGACGTCGTGGAGTTCCGCTTCAACGTCTGACCCCGCTGCGCCGGGGTGGGCGAGCGGAACGGCCTGCCGTGGCTGGGCTTTTCGAGGGGGTATTGCGCATCCGCGGGACCCGGGCCGACACTCGACGGTAGGCCGTTCGGAGAAAAGCGACCTTCGCACCATTCGACCGGAGTCGTCATGACACAACCACCTCCACAACCCGACGTCTGTCCCATCCTTCACCTCGAGCTCGGTCCGCTGGACCTCAACCTGCTCGGACTCCGCGTCCAGCTCAACCAGGTCGTGCTCGACATCACGGCCATCCCCGGCCCAGGCAACCTGCTGGGCAACCTGCTGTGCGCCGTCGCGGGCCTGCTCGACGGCGTGAACCTGGGCCAGGTGCTGGGGAACCTGCTGCAGAACCTCATCGACGCGCTCATCCGGATCCTCCAGGGCCTCGGGGGCGGCACCCCGGTCGCCCGTCCCGGCATCCAGCCGACATGACCGACACCGCCGCGACCGGTTCCGGGCAGGTTCCCGCCGAGTCGCTCGAGGCGGCCACGAGCGACCTCGAGCGGGTCCGCGAGGTGCTGCAGTCCGCCGCGCGCGGCCAGACGGGTGGCACCGAGGTCAAGGAGGCCCTGCAGGGGTACCTGGACGAGCACGGCCAGGCCATCCGTGCGGCCGCCTCGGCCGTCGGTGAGGAGGTGCGCCTCCAGGCGCTCGAGCAGCTGTACCAGTGGCGAGCCCAGCTGGCTGCCCAGCTCGACGACGCGAAGCGCACCGACCCACCGGCGTCGGACTGACCGTCCCCCCGGCGTCCGTCAAGGACGCGCGGACAGGACGCAGACCTCGTTGCCGTCCGGGTCGAGCAGGACCACGGCGCCGGGGTCGTGCGCGTCCTCGTCCGTGAGACGGGCCCCGAGCGACACGAGCCGGTCGACGACGGCGTGCTGGTCGCCGTCGTCGGCGGGCACGAGGTCGAGGTGCCAGCGGTTCGGGCCGGTCTTGTCGGCGACGGGTGGTCCGCCCCACGTGATCTTCGGTCCTCCGTGCGGGGAGCGGACGGCCGTCTCCTCGCCCTCGTCCCAGACGAGCGGCCAGCCGAGGGCCTCGCTCCAGAACAGGCCGAGGGCGCGGGTGCCGTCGCTCGCCACGGCCCCGACGAACCCGCAGTCGGCGAGGAAGCGGTTGCCGGGCTCGATGACGCAGAACTCGTTGTCCTCGGGGTCGGCGAGGACGACGTGGCCCTCGTCGCCGCGCTGGCCGACGTCGAAGTGGCGGCCACCGAGGCGGAGCGCCCGAGCCACCGTGGCCTCCTGCACGGCGAGCGACTCGCTCGTCAGGTCGAGGTGCATCTGGTTGCGGCGCGTCTTCGGCTCGTCGGTGTGCAGGAACCGCAGCAGGAACCCGGTGTCGTCGGCGGGCACCAGCGCCGGCCCGCCCGACTCGGCGAGCGGCCAGCCGAGCAGCACCTGCCAGAACCGGGCGAGCCGCTCGGGGTCGTTCGCGGCGATGGACAGCGCGAACAGCTCGGGTCTCGCGCCGGCGGTGCGGTCGGTGGTCTCCACCCGGGCAGCGTAGGCGGGCCGACCCGGTCCCGGCACGTGGGTTTCATGCCGGTCTGGCTAGGGTCGGACCCATGACCGACGACGTGACGATCCTGCACAACAACCGCTGCTCCACGTCGCGGGCCGCGATGGAACGCCTCGACGAGGCCGCGGTCGAGGCCACCGTCGTCGACTACCTGCGCCACCCGCTCGACGCCGCGGCCCTCGAGGACCTCCTCGACAAGCTCGAGGACGCCCCGACGGACCTCGTCCGTCGGGACGGACACTTCGCCGAGCTCGGCCTCACCGACGCCGACGTCGCGACGCGCGAGCAGGTGGTCGACGTGCTCGTGCGCCATCCGCGGCTGCTCCAGCGTCCGGTCCTCGTCAAGGGCGACCGCGCCATCATCGGCCGGCCCAAGGACCGCGTCGCGGCCTTCCTGGCCGACTGACGTCGAGGCGGTCCACACCGTCGACGCAACCTCGTGCCGTCGTGCCGTCGTGCCGTCGTGCCGTCGTGCCGTCGTGCCGTCGTGCCGTCGTGCCGTCGTGGTGCGGTGTAACACCGCGCCGGGTCGCGGCGATGGTCCGCGTGACAGAGGCGCCACCCGGACCCCCGAGCGGGTGGCGCCTCTTCACGCGTCCGGACGCCCAGGCTCAGCCGGCCCGCTGCTCGTCGATGCCGGGCGCGAGGTCGGGGTCGCGTCGTGGCCGTCCGACGGACCGGTCCCGGCCCGGTTCGCGCACGAAGTCGCGCAGCACCTCGGCGAAGCGCTCCGGCTCGTCGAGGTGCGGGAAGTGCCCGGCACCCTCGAACAGCTCGATGCGGCAGCCGGGGATGGACTCTCGTGCGCGGGCTGCGTGCGCCGGTGGGATGACGAGGTCGCGCGTGCCCCACACGACGAGCACGGGCAGACCGACGAGGTCGGGCAGGTAGTCGGTGGCGCTGACCCGCTGGCCGCCCGGGTCCAGCACGGCCCGCGTCGTGGCGAGGAAGGCTCGGCGGCTGTCGGCGTCGCCCAGCGAGGTGAAGCCCTCCCACGCCGCGCGGACGTCGTGGCTCGCGCGCCAGCCGGCCAGCGACAGGACCCGGCCCACGGCCGCGGCCCCGCCGCGCACCCAGGGTGAGGCGATGACCGGCAGCACCCACTCCGCGCCGGGCAGCGTGGCCGAGCGCAGCACCGCGCTGACCTGCCGGCCCAGGCCGCCGCTGCCGACGAGCACGAGGCGGTCGACGCGGTCGGGGAACAGGTAGCAGAACTCGAGGGCGATGCCCCCGCCCAGCGAGTGCCCGACGATGGTGACCCGCGCGATGCCGAGCCGGTCGAGCAGGTCGCGCAGCGTCGCGGCGTGTGCGGCGACGGAGTAGTCGCCGGCGTGCCGGTCCGACGCGCCGTGTCCGAAGAGGTCCGGCACGACGACGCGGTAGGAGTCGGCGAGGGCGTCGACGAGGCTGGCCCAGTTGTGGTGCGAGCCGAGCAGGCCGTGGACGAACAGGATCGTCTCGCCCGCGCCGACGTCGACGTAGGAGAGCGAGTGCCCGTGCAGGGTCACCGTCATCGGCTCGGACGCGCTCACGTCGGTCTCCTCCGGCGGCGCCCGATGCGCCGCCTCCCTCCCTACTCAGGGTAGGTCGGTCACCGACCCGATGCGGGTGCTTTGGAACCGCGCACGGCCCAGAGCCCCCGGGCCGGCGGGAGGCAGGACGGCGAGGGCGGACGGGCAGGCAGAACGTGGTGCAGACGGGTGTAACGCCGGGGCAGCCGGCGTCGATGGTAGGCATGAACGAGGCGCCACTCGAACCCCCGAGCGAGTGGCGCCTCGTCACGTCTCCGGCCGTCCGGGGGCCCGGCGACCGGCCTCAGACGGCGCAGCCGTCGGGCCCGCACGCTGCGCCCGACGCGTCGGATGCCTCGGATGCGTCGGAGGCGCCGACCATGACGAGCGGGTTGGTCTCGCGCCAGACCTGCTCGAGCGCCTGGGTGAAGAGCGCGGTGGGCTGGGCGCCGGAGACGCCGTACCGCCCGTCGAGGACGAAGAACGGGACCCCGCGGATGCCGAGGCGCCGGGCCTCGGCGACGTCGGCACGGACCGCCTCGAGCTGGGTGTGCTCGTCGAGGGCCCGCTCCACCTCGTCGGCGGGCAGGCCCGCCTCGGTGCCGATCCGCACGAGGACGGCACGGTCGCCGATGTCCTCGCCGTGCTCGAAGTGCGCCGACAGCAGCGCCTCCTTGACGGCGTCGCCCAGGCCGCTCGCCGCGGCCAGGTGGAGCAGCTCGTGGCCGGGCAGGCTGTTGGCGACGACGACCCGGTCGAAGTCGTAGGCCAGGCCCTCCTCGGCGGCGATCTGCCTGACCTGGTCGAACATGGCGCGGACCTGCTCGGCCGACAGGCCCTTGCGGGAGACCAGGTAGTCCAGCTCGGTGCCGTCGTGGTGCTCGGGCAGCGACGGGTCCAGCTGGTAGCTGCGCCAGGTCACCTCCACGTCGTCGCGGTGGGGGAACGTCGCGAGGGCCTTCTCGAAGCGGCGCTTGCCGATGTAGCACCACGGGCAGGCGATGTCCGACCAGATCTCGACCTTCATGCAACGTTCAACCACCCGCCCCGTCGTTTGCTTCCCGGGTGTGCGGATCGAGGGCCTCAGGCGTTGCCGGGCTCCGGTGCGTTGCCCGACGGGTCGGCGGACGCGTCCCGCGGCACGACCCGGGGCCCGGAGCGGTCGGCGTCGTCGTGCGGCACCTCCCCGGAGGCGGAGAGGTCCGCCGCTGCCGCCTCGAGCGGTGACGCGGCGCCGGGTCGCACGGTGGGGTCGGGCAGGTCGATGTTCTCCGGGAAGTGGCACGCGACGCTGTGGCCCGGGAGCAGCTCGACGAGCGGCGGGGTCTCGGTGCGGCAGACCTCCTGGGCCTTCCAGCAGCGGGTGTGGAAGCGGCACGCGGGTGGGGGGTTGATCGGGCTCGGCACGTCGCCCTCGAGGCGGATCCGCTCGCGGCGGCCGCGGCGGGCCGGGTCGGGGATCGGCACCGCCGACATGAGGGCGGTCGTGTACGGGTGCATGGGCCGGGCGTACAGCTCGTCGCGGCCGGTGACTTCCACGAGGTTGCCGAGGTACATGACGGCGACGCGGTCGCTCATGTGCCGCACGACCGACAGGTCGTGGGCGATGACGACGTAGGTCAGGCCGAGCTCGTCCTGCAGGTCCTCGAGGAGGTTGATGACCTGCGCCTGGATCGACACGTCGAGGGCGGAGACCGGCTCGTCGGCGACGATGAGCTTGGGCCTGAGGGCGAGCGACCGGGCGATGCCGATGCGCTGGCGCTGGCCGCCCGAGAACTCGTGCGGATAGCGGTTGTAGTGCTCCGGGCTCAGGCCGACCAGCTCGAGCAGGTCCTGGACCTCGCGCTTGATGCCGTGCTGGGTCTTGACGTTCTGCAGGTGGAACGGCGAGCCCACGATGGTGCCGACCGTGTGCCGCGGGTTGAGGCTGCCGTAGGGGTCCTGGAAGATCATCTGCACGTCGCGCCGCAGCGGACGCATCGTGCCGACGGACGCGTGGGTGATGTCGCGGCCCTCGAAGAGGATCTGGCCCGAGGTCGGCTCGAGCAGCCGCGTCAGCATCCGGCCGGTCGTCGTCTTGCCGCAGCCGGACTCGCCGACGAGCGAGAGCGTCTCGCCCTTGGCGACCTCGAACGTCAGCCCGTCGACGGCCCGCACCGCGCCCACCTGCCGCTGGAGCAGGCCGCGTCGGATCGGGAAGTGCTTGGTGAGGTCGGTGACCTGCAGCAGCGCGTCGGACGTCGACGGCGCCGCCGTCCGGGCGGTGGCGGGGGAGGCGGTCACGCTGCGGCTCCTGGGATCGGTGCGCTGGGCGCGGTGGTCGGGACGGTCGCGGCGGTGCTCACAGGGTCGGCCTGATCTCGTTCTCCCAGATGGAGCGGCGAACGTCCACGGGAAGGTGGCAGGCGGCCCAGTGCCGGGGCAGGGACTCCTCGAACGGGGGCCGCTCGGCCTGGCTGCGACCCTCGTTGCGCCCTTCGTAGGCACAGCGGGGGTGGAACGGACAGCCGGACGGCACGTTGATGAGGCTGGGCGGCGAGCCGGCGATGGGGCGCAGACGCTCGATGCGCGCCCGGTCGAGGCGCGGCATCGAGGTGAGCAGGCCCCACGTGTACGGGTGCTGCGGCCGCTCGAACACCTCCGTCGACGCCGCGTACTCGACCGAGCGGCCGGCGTACATGACCATGATGTCGTCGGACAGCTCGGCGACGACGCCGAGGTCGTGGGTGATGACGACGACCGCCGAGTTGAACTCGGCCTGCAGGTCGCGGATGAGGTCGAGGATCTGTGCCTGGACCGTGACGTCGAGGGCGGTGGTCGGCTCGTCGGCGATGAGCAGGTCCGGGTCGCACGAGAGCGCCATGGCGATCATGGCGCGTTGGCGCATGCCGCCGGAGAACTGGTGGGGGTAGTCGTCGACGCGGCTCGCCGGCTGCGGGATGCCGACCCGCCCGAGCATGTCGATGGCGTGCTTCCTGGCCACCGACGTCGAGACCTTGTTGTGGATCCGGTAGGCCTCGATGATCTGGTGACCCACCGTGTAGAACGGGTGCATCGCCGACAGCGGGTCCTGGAAGATCATCGCCATCCTCTTGCCGCGCAGCGAGCGCACGGTCTCCGGACGGGTGCCGACGAGCTCCTGCCCGTCGAGGCGGATCGAGCCGGTCATCCGGACCGTGCCCGGCTTGTGCAGGCCCATGATCGACATGCTCGTGACGCTCTTGCCCGAGCCCGACTCACCGACGATGCCGAGCGTCTTGCCGCGGGCGAGGTCGAAGGACAGACCGTCGACGGACTTGACGATCCCGTCGTCGGTGGGAAAGTGCACCCGCAGGTCGCGCACCGACAGGAACGCGTCGGGCGCGGGCGCGCCGAGGCCGCCGATTCCGTCGAGGGCGTTGACCGACGCCTTGCGGCCGCGGCCGGACCTCACCCGCCCCTCCTTCTCGAGGACGGACTGGTTCGAGGGCTGGCCCGAGGGGCCGGACTGGCTGGACTGGCTCATGAGGTGCGCACCCTGGGGTCGACGACGGCGTACAGGAGGTCGACGATGAGGTTGGCGACGATGACGAACACCGCGCCGAAGAGCGTCACACCGAGGACCTTGGGGAGGTCGTTGTTCGTGATGGCCTGCACGGCGTAGAAGCCGATCCCCTGCAGCGAGAACGTCGTCTCGGTGAGCACGGCGCCACCGAGCAGCAGGCCGAGGTCGAGGCCGAAGATCGTCAGGATCGGCGTCAGGGCCGAGCGCAGGCCGTGCTTGACGACGACGTCGCGCTCCTTGAGGCCCTTGGCGCGCGCCGTGCGGATGTAGTCCTCGTTCATCGTCTCGAGCATGCCGGCGCGGGTGAGGCGGGCGTAGCTGGCCGCGTAGAGGAAGGCCAGGGTGATCCAGGGCAGCAACATGCGGTGGACGAGGTCGAGGGGACTGGTGGCGTCCATCGGGCTGGCGCCGCCGGCGTAGGTCCACTTGAGGCCGTAGCTGAAGATCGTCAGGGACAGCAGGCCGGTGAAGAAGATCGGCAGGGAGACGCCGGCCAGGGCCATGCCCATGAAGCCGCGGTCGAGGACCGAGCCGCGCCGCAGCGCCGACAGGACCCCGGTGCCGACCCCGCCGACGAGCCACAGGACCGCGGCTCCGGCCGCGAGCGTCGCGGTGACGGGCAGCCGGTCGAGGATGTCGGGCAGGACCGGGTTCTGGGTGATGAACGAGTAGCCCAGGCACGGCGCCGGGCAGTGGTCGGTGCCGGCGCCGGTGTTGTAGTCGGCGCCGGCGACGATGCCCTTGACGAAGCGTCCGTACTGGACGTAGATCGGGTCGGTGAAGCCGAGCCGCACCGCGGTCTCGTGGATCTGGGCCTGACCGGCGCTCTTGCCGACGTACCGCGAGGCGAGGTCGTCGGCGGTGGCCCCGCCGATGCGGGGCACGAGGAAGAAGATGGCGAAGACGACCGCGCTCACGATGGCGAGCAGCAGGACGGCGGCGATGAGCCGGCGGATGAGGTACGTCAGCACCTGTCTCTTATACACATCTGACGCTGCCGACGACGGA
>NZ_JBPGXG010000081.1:0-21056 GCF_056755255.1 Monashia sp. HAY1-5C
AGATGCTCACCTCGACCCCGCCGACGGCGCACTACGTCGCCGCGGCCGCCCCGGGCTCCACGGTCAAGGTCGACGTCGCCCTGGTGACCCGTGGCTGGGGCACCCAGCTCGACATCGACTGCGAGGACATGCCGAAGGAGGGCGAGCTGCTGCTCTACGTCATCGACCGCAACGGCAAGGCCATGACCGCGGCGTCCTGGCGTGCGACGACGTCCGGCTACTCCCGGGTGACCGGAGCGACCGCCCTGAGCCCCGACCAGATCGAGGCCATCGAGGTCCGCACCGGAACCGGCAGGGTCGTCGCGTCGGCGCGGACGTGAGGGCCAACGCTCGAGGGCCCGGTTCGCGGGTGCGCGGGGCTGCGATACCGGGCCCTGGGTGACGGTTCACGTACCACAACGGGCCAACCGCCGAAGCTGGGAGCGTCGGGTCGAGTCCGGTTCTGTCCGGTCTGCGACCCTCACACCGATCAGTGCCGGTCCCACGGCCGCAGATACACGCCGGGAGCCTCGGGCCCGGGCATCCACCCCGTGCGACACTGTGGCATGGCTGACGACGTGTCCATCCAGAGCCGCATCAAGTCGCTCATCGACGAGGAGCACGCCCTGCGCGAGTCGCTCGGCAAGGGCGAGATCACCGTCGACGACGAGCACGCGCGCCTCGGCAGCATCGAGGTCGAGCTGGACCAGTGCTGGGACCTGCTGCGCCAGCGTCGAGCCCGGCGCGAGTTCGGCCAGGACCCGGAGGAGGCTCAGGTCCGCTCCGAGCGCACCGTCGAGGGCTACCTCGGCTGAGCCGACGCCGTCTCGACGGCGAGGCCGTGGCCGAACGGGAAGAGCGGGTCGTCGTAGCCCGGCACGTCCTCGCCGTGCCGGCGGACCTGCTCCATGGAGCGGGGCAGGTCGAAGGGCAGCTTCCCTTGCGGGGCCTCGAGGCCGGTCAGGGCGTCGACGAGCGCGTCGTCGCTCGTGCCGTAGCTGGCCACGATGGTCGTGGCCACGGGCAGCAGCGGGGTCAGCACGGCCGGCCGGTCCAGGACGACGTCGAGCACGAGTGGGCACACGGCGGCGAGCCGGCCGAGCCGGTGCACCAGCCCCGGCGGGAAGTCCAGGGACCCCTGGTGGAACCACGACTCGAGGAACAGGTCCGCGCGGGGCTCGAACGGGGCGGTGACGCGCACGACGGCGACGTCGGCGTCCTGCGGCCGGTCCACGACCGTGCCGAGGCGGCTCGCCGCCTCGGCTGACAGGTTCTCGACGTAGACGCGCAGTCCCCGGCGTAGCGGCAGCGTCGCCTCGGCGCACGTGACGTTCGACGCGGCCGCTCGGGCGCCGGCGGGGGCGCCGTTCTGCAGCACGGTCACCGACCGCGCCTGCACGGCCCGGCCCAGCTCGCGGAAGTCCGCTCGGCCCACGGTCGCGGCGGCCGCGTCCTCGTCGACGTAGGGGTTCTCGAACAGGCCGAGGCGGAACTTCACGGCCAGCAGGCGCCGCGCGGACACGTCGATGCGGTCCTCGGTGACGCGGCCCGCCTTGACGAGGTCGATGAGGACCTCGACGCACTCCTCCCCGCCGAACTGGTCGGCCCCGGCCTGCAGGATGAGCTCCATCCGGCCGGCCGGGTCCAGGTGCTCGACGCCCCAGGCCCGGGCCGGGAGCACCTGGTCGCCGACGTGGTTGTCGTTGACCAGCTCCCAGTCGGTGACGACGACGCCGTCGTAGCCCAGCTGCTCGCGCAGCAGCCCGGTGACGATCTGCCGGTTGTAGCCGAACCCGACCGGCTCGATCGGCTCGCCGTCGATCCGCAGGCCCACCGGCATGCCGTAGTAGGGCATGATCCCGGCCGTGCCGGCCGCGATGGCCGGCGGGAACGGCTTGAGGTGCTCGGCGAACCGGCCGCCGGGGTAGACCTGCTCGCGGCCGTAGGGAAAGTGGGCGTCCTCACCGTCCTTCTGCGGCCCGCCGCCGGGGAAGTGCTTGCTCGTGCAGGCCACGCTGCCGGGCCCGAGCGACTGGCCCTGGAAGCCCTCGAGGTAGGCCACGCCGAGCTCGGTGACGAGGTCCGCGTCCTGGCCGAAGGTGCCGGCCTGTCGGGCCCAGCGCGGCTCGGTGGCCAGGTCCAGCGTCGGGTGCAGCGCCGCGCGGATGCCCACGGCGACGTACTCCTGCCGGGCGACGTCGGCGAAGGTGCGCACCAGGTCCGCGTCGCGCAGGGCGGCCAGGCCCAGCGGCTCGGGCCACTGGGAGAAGGCGCCGGCCGAGAACGACACCCCGACGTTCTCGATGAACGCGTGGCGCGGGTCGGTCGAGATCGTCACCGGGATGCCGTGCGGCGTGCGCTCCGCCAGCGACTGCAGCGCGTTGCTCCACCGGGCGGCCATCCGCGGGTCGGCCAGCGCGTGCACGTTGAAGTGGCTCAGGTGCTTGTCCAGCACCACCTGCGACGTCGGCGACTTGCTGATCGCGCCCGGCGCCTCGAGGACCGAGCCGTCCGTGCCGGCCTCGATGACGGTCTGGAACATCAGGCCGACCTTCTCCTCCAGCGACAGCCGGCCGAGCAGGTCCTCGACCCGGTCGGCCACCGGCAGCCGGGGATCCTCGTACGGGTCCATCCGGCCGTTGCCGTTCAGGTCGCGGTACACGACCCCGTCCTCGGAGATGCTCGTCTCGGGTCGCACGGGTAGAACCCTTTCATGGTGCAGGTGGACGCAGGGGAGGCGGAAGTGGGGCCGTGGCCGCCCGCGTGAGGGGGCCGCGCAGGGCGGGCGGCCACGGCGTCGGGAGCCGGTGGGCTGCTCCCGACGGGTCGAGCGGTCAGGCGAGCCCGGCGCCGAACTGCTCGATGCCGATGACGGGGCGCAGGCGCCGCTCGACGGCCGGCGTCGCGAAGCCCCGGCGGATGACGTCGCGTCCGAGCACGTTGCCGGCCACGCCCATGACCATCGCCTGGTCGAGCGACAGGTAGCGCCGAGCCACCGTCCCGGAGCGCACCGCGACCGCGTCGAAGAACCCGCCGCGGCCGTAGGCGTCGAGGTCCGCCTGGAGGTTCGCGAGGTTGGTGAACGCCTCGTCGGGCTCGTGCAGCATCGCCAGGAAGGCGGCGTGCGGGGTGACGACGCCGTCGCCGTAGGTCGGGTTGGGGTTCGTGGCGGGGCGGCAGTCGCCGAAGCCGGGGTCGTAGTTGGTCTTCTCCCGGTCGGAGAAGTAGCCGTCGGGGTTGAGCCCGAGGGCGTCGACGCCGTACTCGCGGTAGGTGCCGAACGGGTCGCTCGAGGGGCTGAAGCCCCAGTAGCCGTAGCCGGCGTCGTCGAGGCCGTGCTCGCGCTGGGCCCGCACGTGCAGCGGGTGGTTGCGGCCCCAGCTGTTCGGCGCCCACTCGGCCTCGGGGACGAAGACGTCGGGCATCAGCTCCTCGAACATGCTGCCGCCCCAGGCGGGCACGACGTGCAGGCCGCGGTAGGTGTACGCGCCCTCGTAGACGTCGACGCCGAGGTAGGTGCGGTGCTCGCCGACGGGCTGCATCTCCTGCCAGGACCAGTCGCAGCCGGCCGGGAACGTGCGCCACATGGCGTAGTACTGGGCGCCGGGGATCTGCCCGGTGAGGATGCCGAGGTAGCTGGTGATGCGCGTCTCGGAGACCGTCGTGTCGTAGTGGTGGTTGGTGTACCAGACGTCCGGGCCGACGCCGATGTGGTTGCCGGTGTAGCCGGAGAACCCGGGCGGCGGTGGCGCGTCGTAGAACCCGCCGTGGATGAGGCCGGGCTTGAGGGCCACGTTCGTGTCGTAGAACATGTCCCAGCGCATCCGGCCGAAGATGCGGGAGGCCCACGGTGCCGCGGCGGCGTCCGAGCTGCGGACGACGAGCAGCGCCGCGCCGAGCCAGCCGTTGTCGACGCTCGACAGGAACGGGTAAACGCGGCTGCCGTCCGTGGGCCACGTCGTCAGCACCTCGCCGGTGGCCTCGTCGTACCAGTTGTAGTACATGCCGCTCGGCTCGTGGTGCTGCATGCGGTCGAGCGTCTTGAGCGTCCGGATGAGCCGGGCCGACGCCTCGCCGCGGCCGATGATGCCGAGCTCACGGGCCGCGATCGTGGACCACATGTAGCCGCCGATGTTCGTCGGCGAGGTGTATCCCGAACGGTCCTCTGCGGCAAGGCTTTCCGGGATGTTGTCGGCAGGCAGGCCGGTCCTGGGGTCGGTCATCGCGACGAGGCTGCGCCAGGTGTCGGCGGCCCACGTGCGCACGCGGGCCGCGTCGAGCGCACGCGTCCGGGCGTTGAGCCCGCCACGCAGGAAGGCGGGGGCCGAGCCGGTGCGGGTCGTGGCACCGGCCGGCGCCGCCGGCGCGAGGGCGAAGGCGGCCAGGGCGGCGGCGCCGCCGACGAGGAGGCTGCGTCTGGTCGGGGTCGAGGACGGGGTGGGACCGGGACGGTCGGACATGCGGGTGTTCTCCGTTCCTTTACTTGAGGCCGGTCGTCGCGATGCCCTCGATGAAGCGCTTCTGGAACACGAGGAAGACGACGAGGATCGGCAGGATGACGACGGTGGCGCCCGCCAGGAGCAGGCCGTAGTGGGTGCTGTTCTGGCCCGTCGAGTAGAGGGCCAGCGCCACGGGGAGGGTGTACTTGTCCTCGGTCTGGCCCACGACGAGCGGCCAGAGGAAGTTGTTCCAGCTGCCGAGGAACGTCAGGATGCCCAGCGTCGCCAGAGCGGGACCGCACAGCGGCATGATGATCCGCCAGAAGATCCGCAGCTCGCCGGCGCCGTCGACGCGTCCGGCGTCGAGGAGGTCCCGGGGCAGGCCGAGGATGAACTGGCGCATGAGGAACACGCCGAACGGGCTGACGAGGAACGGCAGGAAGAGGCCGGGCAGCGAGTTGATGAGCCCCACGTTGGCGACGAGGACGAACAGCGGCACGAACGTCACGACGCCGGGGATCATCAGCGTCGCCATGACGGCGAGGAACAGGGGACGCTTTCCGCGGAACTCGAGCATCGCGAAGGCGTAGCCGAGCATCGAGCAGAAGACGAGGTTGCCGGCCGTCACGACCACCGCCACGACGATGGAGTTGAAGAAGTACTGGCCGAAGTTCAGCTTGCTGAACAGCTGCGTGTAGTTGTCGAGGGACGCGCTGTGCGGCCACCACGTCGGGGGGACCTGGCGCAGCTCGCCCTCGCCCTTGAAGGACCCGAGGACCATCCACACGAACGGCGCGACGACGGCCACCAGGGCGACGACGAGGACGAGGTAGAGCCACCACCGTCCGCCCTGGCCCGAGCCGACCATGCCCGAGCGCGGTGCCCGGGAACGCCCGGACGGGCGGGCACCCGCCTCCGGCGTCGGTCGGGGTGCGGTGTCGACGGACATGTCAGGTCCTCTCTCGCAGCAGCCGGAACTGGATGGCGGTGACGACCGCGATGACGACGAAGATGAGGTAGCTCATCGCCGACGCGAGGGCGTAGTTGCCGAAGCCGAACTGCTGGTACGTGTAGTAGGACAGCGAGATCGTGCTGTTCAGCGGGCCACCCTTGGTCATGACGAACGGCTCCTCGAAGAACTGGAGGTAGCCGATCGCCGTCGTGACCATGACGAACAGCAGGGTCGGGCGCAGCAGCGGCATCGTCACGTGCCGGAACCGCTTCCAGGCCCCGGCGCCGTCGATGGCCGCCGCCTCGTGCAGCTCGCCGGGTACCGCCTGCAGGCCGGCCAGGAAGATGATCATCGCGGTGCCGAAGTTGCGCCACGACGCCATGAGGATGAGCGCAGGCATCGACCAGTGCGGGTCACCGAGCCAGTTCGGTCCCTCGATGCCGACCCAGCCGAGCGCCGTGTTGATGAGGCCGCCCGGGTCCTGCAGGAGGAAGCGCCACACGACGGCCACCGCGACGATCGAGGTGATGACCGGCAGGTAGAAGCCGAGGCGGAACGCGGCCCGGAAGCGGGTGATGCCCTTGTCGAGGGCGACCGCGGCGGCAAGCGCCACGACGAGGGTCAGGGGCATCCCGACGAGGACGAAGTAGGCGGTGTTGCCCGCGGCCGTGCGAAAGAGCGGGTCGGACAGCGCCTTGGCGTAGTTCTCGAACCCGACGACGTCGACGGCGAAGGGGGTGCGCAGGTCGCGGGCCCTCGTGTCGGTGATGCTCATGAAGAGCGACTGGAGCACCGGCCACGCGGTGAAGGCGAGGAAGAGGAGGCAGAACGGGAGGGCGAGGATCCACGCCGCCCGCCCCTCCCGCCGGACCGCCTTCGCGGCCCGGCGGGAGGTTCCGGTGGACGGCCCACCGGGCGACGCGTCGGGACGTGCCGCCGCGTCGCCCGCCGCGACGGGCGACACGGGTCCCGTGGGGGACCCCGTCGTGCCGGTCCGGGCGGTCATGGTCTCAGCTGCCCGTGCCGATGGAGTCGGCCTGCTGCTGGGCCGTCTTCAGCCCCTGGGCGGGGTCCTCGCCGGTCTTGGTGATCTTCTCCAGCTCGGTGTCGAGACCCTTGACGGCCTGCTCCCACGTCGGGAAGGACGGCGGCGCCTTGGCCGTCTCGAGCTGCTTGCCGAAGACGGCGAGCTTCTTGTCCGAGGCCAGCTGCGGGTCCTGCCAGGCGCTCTTCACCGAGGGCAGGTCGGTCGAGAGCGTGTACCACTTGGCCTGGACCTTCGGGTCGGTGAGCCACTGGACGAACTTCCAGGCCGTGTCCCGGTTCTTCGTGCTCTTGAAGACGACGAAGTTCGAGCCGCCGACGAACGACGAGGAGCCCTGCGACCCGGCCGGGATCGGCGCGACGTTGTACTTGTCCTTGAAGCCGGGGCCGCCGACCTTCTCGACCGCGGCCATCTCCCAGGGGCCGGAGATGAACATCGGCACCTTGCCGCTGACGAAGTCCGGCTCGGTCGTCGGCGTCGCGGGTGCGGCCTTGTCGGAGATGCCGTCGGTGAAGAAGGACTGGTAGTACTGCGCCGCCTTGAGCATCTGCGGGCTGTCGAAGTTGTAGGCCTTGCCGCCGTTCTTGGTCAGGTCGGCCCCCTCACCCCAGGCGAACGGCATGAGGGTCTGCCAGGACCCCTCGCCACCGGCCTGCAGGCCGATGCCCCACTTGGCGCCGGCCTTGGTCTGCATGGCCTTGGCCATGTCGTGCAGGCCCTTCCAGTCGGTCGGGACGGTGTCGTAGCCGGCCTTCTTGGCCAGGTCCGTGCGGTAGAAGACGACGCGCGTCTCCACGTACCACGGGATGCCGAACGAGGTGCCGCCCACCTCGGTCGTCTTCTGCGCGCCGTCGAAGAAGACGGACTTGTCGATCTGGCCGGGGGTCGGGTCGAGGGCGTTCATGCCGGCGAACTCACCCATCCACGTCGTGCCGACCATGGCGACGTCGGGGGTCTTGTTGGCCGTGATGGCCGTCGTGAACTTGTCGTGGGCGGCGTCCCACGGGATGGCGGTGACCTGGATCTTGACGCCGGGGTTGGCCGCCTCGAAGTCCTTGGCAAGCTTGGGCAGGTTGTCGCCCTCCGCGCCCATGGCCCACACGGTGATGGTGCCGGTGGCCTTGCCGGTGCTCACGGCGGCGCCGGTCTGGCCCGCGGCGGGGCCGCCGGTGTCGGAGCCCCGGCCGCACGCGGTCACGGTCAGGGCCGCGGCCGTCATGCACGCGACGGTGATGGCTGTGGTGCGTCTCATCGGGGTGTTCTCTCTTTCTCTGGGGCATGCTGCGTGGGTTGCTCGTGCACACGGTGCGGCGCGGGCGCGGACGATGAGCGCGGGCTCGCGCAGCCGCACGAGCCACGGATGACCACACGGGTCGGCAGCACCCGGCGCTCGGTCGCCGGTTGCGCCCCCTGGACCCGCTGGTGGAGGCGTTCGGCCGCGAGCTCCCCCAGCTCGTGGACGGGTTGCCGGACGGTCGTGAGGCCCGGGCGCACGTACCTGGCGGTCATGACGTCGTCCCAGCCGACGACGGCCACATCCCCCGGGACGTCGCGACCGGCGTCCTGCAGCCGGGCCATGATCGACAGGGCCAGCTCGTCGTTGGCGCAGACGAGCGCGTCGGTCTCGAGCTCACCGGACAGGACGCGGTCGGCGACGCGCTCGCCGTCGGCCTCGCGGAAGGGGACGCGGAGTGGCTCGGCCGGTTCGAGCCCCGCGTCGTGGTGGGCCGCGACGAAGCCGGCGTGGCGCTCGGCGATGTCGGGCGCCCCGTCGGGGTCACCGACGAACAGGAGGCGACGCCGGCCGTGGCCGAGGACGTGGGTGGTGAGCTCGGCCGCACTGTGGACGTTCTCGGCGGCGACGCTCTCGATGCCGCTCTGCGGCTCGCCCGCGATGATGACGACGGGCTTGCGGCCGTGCAGGGCCCGGGCCACGGCCGGTGGCATGGCGGCCGAGCCGAGCACGGCGATCGCGTCGACCCGGGTGGTGAGGCGTCGGACCGCACGAGCGGCGTCGGCCTTGCCCTCGGTGAGCAGGAGGGTGACGCTCTGGCCGAGGTCGGCGGCGCGCGTCTCGAAGCCGAGGAGCAGCTCGGCGTAGTAGGGCCCGCTGAGCTCGGGCAGGACGAGGCCGTACGCCTCGTGGTGGCGCACCGCGAGGCTGCGGGCGGCGCCGAGCGGCACGTAGTTGAGCTCGTCGACGGCGTCGAGGACCTTGCGACGCGTCGCCTCGGACACGACGTCGGTGCCTTGGAGGACGCGCGAGACCGTCGCGATGGAGACCCCGGCGCGCTCGGCGACCGAGTAGATCGTCGCGCCGCCGGGAGCCGCGGCAGCGGCCGTCGGGGACGCGGTGGGCGGAGCGGCGGCACGGCGCGCGGGGTCCGCCTGCTCGGCTGCCATGGGCCCACCTCCGCCTCGTCGTCGAGTCCGTGCCGTCGCGCTGTCCGGGTCTGTAAGCGCTTACATCCATATCCATCCTGCACACGTCCCGCGGCAGAGCGCAAGACCCTCGGGTCCTCGGGGGTCCGCGCCGTCCCCCACGGCCACGCGTCGACGCGGTCAGGGGAGTGCGTGCCGGCACCCTCCCGCCAGCGGTGAAGCATTGGGGCCCAAGCGTTTTCGGGCTCCCGACCAGGCCTCGGACCGCGCGAGGCCCGGTGCCGTCACGATCGACGACACCGGGCCGCGGGGTTCCCGAAGAGGATGCTCCGGTCAGGCGACGGAGTCCTGGAGGATGCCGACGTGGCTCCCGTCGGGCAGCGCGACGACGGCGGTTCGCCGACCCCCGCCCACCTCGGTCGGATCCTGAACGACGGTGGCCCCCGCGCCGACGAGCGCGTCGCGCGAGGCGGTGATGTCATCGACGGTCCAGTACGGCAGCGGACCGGCCAGGCCCTTCCGGCTGCCGTTGGGGTCCAGGCCCACCTCGACGCCCGACACGGTGAAGCCGACGTAGTACGGCTGGTCGGTGTGCGGGTCGCCGAGGAGGGCGGTGAAGGCGGCCTTCGCGGCCTCGAGGTCGGTGACGGCGTAGACGATGGTGTTCATGCTCGGCATGGCTGCTCCTTCTCGCGGGTGGTCGGGTGCCCGGCGGTGCCGGTGTCACATCGGGCCGGTGCGGCCCGTCAACGGCATGACGGACGAGACACGGGGGATGTGACACGGCGATGGGCACGGGGATGGACAGGGGGATGGACACGGGGATGGACACGGGGATGGACACGACACCGGACTGGCTGGCCCGACGCTTCGAGGACCACCGACCGCACCTGCGGGCCGTGGCCTACCGCGTGCTCGGCTCCCCCACCGAGGCCGACGACGCCGTCCAGGAGGCCTGGCTGCGGCTGAGCCGGACCGACACCGGGGACGTGGCCAACCTCGGTGGGTGGCTCACGACCGTCGTCGCCCGGATCAGCCTCGACATGCTGCGGTCCCGGTCGGCGCGCCGCGAGCACCTGTGGGACACCGCCGGGACCGAGTCCCCGGGCGACGCCACCGTCGTGCCCATCGGCGGGAGGCGCGCCCCCGACCCGGCCCGCGAGGCCGAGCTCGCCGACTCCGTGGGGCTGGCGCTGCTCGTCGTGCTCGACACGCTCGCCCCGGCCGAGCGGCTCGCCTTCGTCCTGCACGACCTGTTCGGGCTGCCCTTCGAGGAGATCGCCGACGTGCTCGACCGCTCCCCCGCCGCGACGCGTCAGCTCGCGAGCCGGGCCCGGCGCCGGGTCCGGGCCTCGGACGTCGACCTCGACGCCGAGCGCGTCGGTGCCGCGGTCCGGGCCGCGGACGGGGTGGCGAGGTCGCGACAGCGGAAGGTCGTCGAGGCCTTCCTCGCGGCCTCCCGGGGTGGTGACCTCCGCCGGTTGCTCGAGCTGCTGGACCCCGGCGTCGTCGTCCGGTCCGATGCGGCCGCCGCGCTCATGGGGTCACCGGCGGAGCTGCGCGGGCGCGAGGCCGTCGCCGCGATGTTCGACGGACGCGCCCGGGGAGCCCGGCTCGCCGCCATCGACGGGCGCGTCGGAGCGGTGTGGATGCTGCACGGCGTGCCGAAGGTCGTCTTCGCCTTCACCGTCGAGGACGGGCACGTCGTGAGCATCGACCTCGTCGCGGACGAGGCGCGCCTCGACGCGCTCGACCTCGACTACCTGTGACGGCTGCCGCTCAGCCCTGCGCGTCCTGCTGCGAGGCCTGGGAGGCCTGCGCGGCCTGCGCGGCCCAGTCGCGGACGCGTCGCGCGCTCTCCTCCTCGGACAGGTCCTCGACCCGCGTCAGGATGCTCCACCGGACGCCGAACGGGTCCCGGATGCTGGCGTACCGGTCACCCGAGACGAAGTCGGTCGCCGGCTCGCGCAGCGTCGCGCCCGCGGCGAGCGCCCGCTCGACGACGGCGTCGACGTCCGGGCGGTAGAGCCCGAGGGAGTAGCAGTCGTCCTCGCCGTCCGGCGGGCCCACGAGGTGGTAGTCGGGCATCGGCTCGCCGAGCTGCAGGTGGCCGTCGCCGAGGTCGAGGTCGGCGTGGACGACGACGCCGCCCATCTCGGTGACGTCGACGACCCGGGCGCCGAAGACGTCGGCGTAGAACCGGATCGCCTCGGCGGCACGGGGCACGGCGATGAAGGGCGTGAGGCTCGTCGACCCGTGCGGCACGCCGTTCGTCGTGTGGGCGCCGGTGGCGGCTCGGCTCGTCGCGGACGTGGTGGTGGTGTCACTCATGACGCCGAGGCTAGGCGCGGGGTGGCCTCTGCGGCTTGAACATTCACGACACCCGGGCGAGCGCGCGGCCCGCAGTCCGGTCGTGCGGCCGGGAGGGGCTGGTTGGTTGCCCCACGGCAACGGCGGCTTCAACGCCGGCTGAGGGCCACAGCCGATCCGACGCGTCGCCGTTGCCGCTCTTCGTCAGCGTTGCGTCACATGGTCGGCGAGGCACCAGTGACAAAGCGGCCCCAGCGGTCACCGACGCACCCAGCGCCACCACATCCGTTGCGGCTGCGGATCGTCCGCAACCGGGAATACCGTCGCCGCCATGGACACCTCGCACCCTGCGCCGACCGACCTCTCCGGCCGCTCCGACCTCTCCCCCTTCCTCCCGCCGCCCTCGCACCCGCCGGTCGCCGGCACTGAGGTCCAGATGCTCCTCGGCGAGCTCGAGCGGGTCCGCGGCTACGTGCGGTGGAAGTGCAGCGGCGTCGACGCCGACGGCATGCGCCGGCGGCTCGGGCCCTCGAGCCTGACGCTCGGCGGCCTGCTCAAGCACCTGGCGCTCGTGGAGGACCACTGGTTCGGCAACCGGCTGCACGGCCTGGCCCTCGGCGAGCCCTGGGCGTCGGTCGACTTCGACGCCGACCCGGACTGGGAGTTCCGCACCGCCGCCGACCACTCCCCCGAGGAGCTGCTCGCCCTGTGGGAGACCTCGTGCGACCGGTCGCGCCGACGGCTCGCCGAGGCCCTCGCCGACGGAGGGCTCGACCACCCGGCGGCGTTCACGTGGCGGGACGGACGGACGCCGGACACGCGTCGCGTCGTCGTCGACATGGTCGAGGAGTACGCACGCCACGTGGGCCACATCGACCTCCTGCGCGAGAACGTCGACGGCCTCACCGGCGAGGACCCCGACGCCTGACCGCAGGTCTCTCAGGCCGGTCGCAGCGCCGACGCGAGCCGCCGGTGCAGGGCGGCGACCGCCTCGGCGTCGAGGGGGCCCGGCCGGCTGAGCACGGACACCAGGCGTCGGGCCCACGTCACGGCCACGCCGTCGATGACGAACGACCCGCCGACGAGCGGCCAGTCCGCGTCGACGAAGCAGAGCGCCGCGGTGACGTCGACGTCGACGTCCGCACCGAGCCCGGCACGCACGACGTCGACCTGACGGTGCGCGGCGGTGACGAGCCCGGTCCGGTCCCGCGTCCCGACGAGCAGCCGGTCGACCCGTGGACGCAGGAAGCCGCCCTCGACGACGTGCCGCGGCCGTCCCCTGTACCGCTTGGCGTCCACCACGACGACCCCCTGGGCGCAGACGACGACGTGGTCGAGGTTGGCTCGCGAGCCCGGCACGCGCCGGTCGTGCAGCACGCGGAACGTGGGACCCGCGGCGGCGTCGAGGGCCGAGCCGACGTGCTCCTCGCCGCGCGCGCCCGTCTCCCACGCCCTGGTGCTCTGCGGGTCGGCGAAGAGGGCGAGGAGCAGGCCACCGATGCGAGGTGCGCGGGCGCGCACCCGCTCCTCCCGGGCGCGGCGGCGCCGGTCGTGCTCGCGCCGGGCCGACGCGCCTGCGGTCCCGTCGAGGAGCGGCAGCGCGCTCGGCAGGTCCGCGGCGCTCGGCTCCGAGGAGGTGTGGCAGTCCACGCAGCGGACGGTGCGGGTCACCCGGGAGTGGATGGCAGGTGCTCCGCGGTCCAGGTGCGCGCCGCACCGCACGCAGGCGCCGGCGTACCGGAGCCTCACCCGCTTCTCATCCTCGGCGAGTGGCTCGTCCCCTGTCATTCGCCTGACGCTAGGCGTCCGCGGCCGACGCCGTGGCCGAACGCGGGAGAACGCGGGAGAACGCGGGATGTGCTGCCCCGGGCGTGACCGACACCACCCCGGCCCGGCCACCCGACCGGCGCCGAGGTCGTATCGTCGGAACGTGGCTGACGGGACGCGTGCGGCGGTCGTGCTCGGGTCGGGCGGAGCCCGGGGCTACGCGCACATCGGCGCGCTCGAGGTGCTCGCCGAGCGCGGCATCGAGGTCGTCGCCATCGCCGGTACGTCGATGGGCGCCCTCGTCGGCGGGCTCGCGGCGGCCGGACGGCTCGACGCGTACACGGAGTGGGCGCGGAGCCTGACCCAGCGCGAGGTGTGGCGGCTCCTCGACCTCAACCTCACCGGGCTCGGCGGGCTCGGCGGCGCGATCCGGGCCGAGCGCATCATCGCCCGCGTCGGCGAGATCCTCGACGGTGCGACGATCGAGGACCTGCCGATCCCGTTCACGGCGGTCGCCACCGACATCAACGCCCGCCGCGAGGTGTGGTTCCAGCGCGGGCCGGTCGAGCAGGCGATCCGCGCCTCGATCGCCATCCCCGGCGTCATCACGCCGGCGGTCATCAACGGGCGGGTCCTCGTCGACGGCGGCCTCATCAACCCGATCCCCATCGAGCCGACGGCCGCCGCGCCCGCCGACGTCACCATCGCGGTGTCGCTGTCCGGCATGCGGTCCTCGACCGGCACCGCGACACCGGTCAAGGAGTCCTCCGAGCAGCGGCCCCGCGAGGAGTGGGCGCTGCGACTGCGGCGCAGCGCCGCCGAGGTCCTCGACTCCGAGCGGGTCCGGTCGATCACGAGCCGGTTCTCCCACGGCCGCGAGGTCGACGCCGAGCTGACCGTCGCGCCGGACGCCTCCGACGTCGTCCCGCAGGCCGCGGCCGAGGTGCTCGCCCCGGGCCGTGCCGACATCGGCACCGTCGACCTGCTCACCATGTCCTTCGACACCATGAGCGCCCTCATCTCGCGCTACCGCATGGCGAGCAACCCGCCCGACGTCCTCGTCACCGTCCCGTCGAACGCCGTGCGGACCCTCGACTTCCACCGGGCCGCCGAGATGATCGAGCTCGGCCGCCAGCTGACGGCCGAGGCGCTCGACCACGCCGGCTACTGACGCCTGCCCCACCCGCCCTGGCGTGCTGTCGGCGGTCGCGTGTCGAATGGGCCCGTGGTCCTCCTGCACGCCGACGCCGACGCGTTCTTCGCCTCCGTCGAGCAGCGCGACGACCCGCGGCTGCGCGGGCGGCCGATGGTGGTCGCGCACGAGGTCGTCGCGTGCCCGTCCTACGAGGCCAGGGCGCTCGGCGTGCACGCCGGCATGTCGACGCGGATGGTCAGCCGTCGGTGGCCCGAGGTGCTCGTCGTGGGCTACCGGGCCGATGCCTACGAGGACGCCTCACGACGGCTGTTCGACGTCTTCCGCTCGTTCACCCCCCTCGTCGAGCCGGGCTCCATGGAGGAGGCGTTCCTCGACGTCACGGGCCGCGACCGCGGTGACCCCGCCGGCATGGCGGCCGCGCTCCGACGCGCGGCCAGGGCCGAGGTCGGCCTCCCGGTCAGCATCGGCGTCGGGCGCACCAAGCTCATGGCCAAGCTGGCCAGCCGGCGCGCCAAGCCGGACGGCCTCGTCGTCGTCGACCCCGAGACCGAGGCCCGGGTGCGGCCCCGGCTCCGGCTCGACGACCTCTGGGGTGTCGGGCCCGCGACGTACGAGAAGCTCCACGCCGCAGGCCTGTTCGTCGTCTCCGACCTCTACGGCTGGGACGAGCAGCGGCTCAAGGGGGTCGTCTCCACGGCGATGGCGCGACGCCTCGTGTCGATAGCCGCGGGCACCGACGACGCCACCGTCCGCCTGCCACGGCCACGCCGGTCGGTCAGTGCGACGCGGTCGCTGGCCGCCACCCGGACCCGCTCCAAGGTCCTCGCCGTCCTCGACGAGTGCATCGCGCGGGCGGTCCAGCGGGTGTCGGGGCTCGACGGCCCGCTGCGCCTGCCGGCACGCCTCGAGGTGCACGTCCGCTACGACGACGGCGTGCAGGTGCTCGAACGCGGCCCGCTGCCGGCACCCACGCTCGCCACGGACGTCCTGCGTCGAGCCGCCCACGACCTGCTCGACCGCACCGGCTTCGAGCGGGACGGTCGCGGCGTCACGCTCGTGGGCCTGACCCTGCCGCTGCCCGCCACGCCGCGGTCCTGACGCCTTGACCTCAGGTGCGCTCGAGGTCGCACGATGACGCCCATGGACCCCACCTCGGGCACGCAGACCCTCACCGCGGCGGATGCCGACGCCTACGCCCGCCGCATCGGTGCGACCCTGCCGGCGGCCCCGACGCTCGCGGCGCTGTCGAGCCTGCACCGGGCCCACCTGCTCGTCGTGCCGTTCGAGAACCTCGACATCCACCTGGGCCGGCCGATCCGCCTCGAGCTCGACACGTTGGTCGACAAGGTGGTCCGGCACCGGCGCGGCGGCTACTGCTACGAGCTCAACGGTCTCTTCGCGGCGCTGTTGCGCACGGCCGGGTTCCACGTCGACCTGGTGTCGGCTCGGGTGGCCACGGCGGACGGGGGGTTCACGCCGGAGTACGACCACCTCGCGCTCGTCGTGGCGAGCGGGGACATGGACGAGCCGGTCCTCGCCGACGTCGGGTTCGGCGCGGGGTTCATCGAGCCGATGCCGCTGCGTGACGGGTTCGTGCGCCGCGAGCGCGGCACCGACGTCGGCCTCGTGCGGGACGGCGACACGTGGGCGTACCGGGAGCGTCCCGCCGGCGGTGAGTGGGCCGCCCGGTACCTGTTCACGACCCGCCCGCACCCGTTGTCCGACTTCGCCGCACGCAACGAGTGGCAGCAGACCTCGGCCGAGAGCCACTTCACGCGGCAGCGGCTCGCCTCGGTGCTGACGGCCACCGGGCGCATCACCCTGAGCGGCACGCGGCTCATCACGACGACGCACGGTGTGCGGGACGAGCGACAGGTCGACGAGGCGCAGGTGCACGAGGTGCTCGCGAACCGGTTCGGCATCGACCTGCCGGCGGCGTGATGTCGGCCCGCCTCAGCCCCAGGCGTCGCGGGTGGGGCGGCACAGGCAGAACGGGTGCCCCGCCGGGTCGGCGTAGACGCGGAAGCCGCGCTCGGGCGCCGGCTGCGGCGGTTCCACCGGGTCCAGGGCCGCGCCACCGAGGGCGAGGACCCGCTCGTGAGCGGCCGCGATGTCGACGACGACGAAGTCGAGGTGCACCTGCTGCTGGCCGCGCGGCCAGTCCGGCGACTCGTGGTTCGGGGCCAGCTGGGTGGCGATGCGCGGGCCGTCCCAGACGACGTTGAACCAGTCGCCGTCGGCATCGGCCACCACGGTGCCGCCGAGGAGGTCGGCGTAGAACTGCGCGACGCCGGCCGCGTCGGCGCAGTCGAGGGCCACGCAGTCCCAGCCGATGCGGTCGCCCGGGCCGGGTGTCGGTGTGGGCGTCGGCGTGGGGTCGGGTGCTGCGGTGTCTGTCATCCCACCACCTCAGCACCCGCCACCGACACGCGCCACCGGGATTCGCCCGCCGGCCGGCACCCGTCGCCTCAGGTGGCGGTCGGCCACACGAGGGTGGTGGAGGTGACCGGTCGAACCGTCGACACCGGGCCGGACCCGGTGATGGTCACCGTGTGCGTGCCGGGCGGCAGCTCCGGGAACCGCACCGAGCCGTGCCCTGCCCGCACCCGAGGCTCCGCCGTGGCGAGCACGGCCCCGCCCTCGCTGCGGACGGTGACGGTCACCGCCTGGTCGGGAGGGCCGGCGTCGGGGTCGTCGTCCTCGAGGTCGAAGGCGACGCGCAGCGCGTGCCCGTCGGTGACGAGGTCGGGCACGACCGCCCGGACGCTGACGGTTGCGAGGTCGCGGCGGCGCACCGGCTTGGCCGTGAGGATCTCCTGCACCTGGTCGAGGACGACCGGGTTGCACTGGAGGTTGGTGTGCTGGTCGGGCACCCGGACCGCGAGGTTCGTGTCGAGGGTCTCACCGAGGCCGACGGCGCCGGTCAGCGTCACCGTGCCGTCGCCGTAGTCGTCGTCGGACCCGAACGTCTGCGACGTGACCGCCCGGCCGTCCCGGAAGGTCACCGTGGTCTGCGTCGGTTGGCGCACCCCGAGCACCAGGTGGGCGGTGTCCCGGCTCGCCGGCCGGGCGGCCTCGGCGGCCTGCAGGTCGGTGTGGAAGGCCATCGCGTCGGCGACCATGGCGGTGTCGAGGTTCGGCACCTGCACCTCGGTCGTCTTGGCCCAGTCGCCGCCTGCCCCGGGGGCGCCGCCGATGCACGCGTACTCCGGGAGCAGCTGGTGCAGCGACGGCATGCTCCGGGCGAACTGCGTCAGGTCGACCGACAGGGGCCCGATGCCCTTGCGCACCCCGTTGACGAGCTGCTCGAGGGCGTCCGTGGCCCCGCGCCACGGCGTCCCGAGCGTCACGAGCTTGCGGGTCACCTCCGCGCCGCCGCACTTCTCGATGTACCACCGGGCCACGAGGCCACCCATCGAGTGGCACACGAAGACGACCTTCGCGTCGGCCCACTGCCCACCGCGGGCGCGCAGGCGCTCGAGCGCGGGCTCGACGACGGTGCCGAGCCGCCGGCCGTTGTAGCGGTTCGACAGGCGCCAGTCGTAGGCGAAGGCGATGAGGGTCGGCGGCTGGGCCCCGTCGCCGCGTCGGTAGCCGAGCCTCTCCAGCGCCGAGACGAGGACGTCGTAGCCCCGGATCGGGGTCCAGATTCCGGGGATGGCGTGGACGTCCGGCATGAGGGCGACCGGTTCGACGCCGTCGCCCGGGTGGTCGTCGCCGATACCGGCCGGCAGCGCGTGCTTGAGCACCGAGTCGCCGCCGGTGAACATCTTCCAGACCGCACCGGCGCTCGGTGCCCAGATGAGGTTCGAAGCGGCGGGGGACCCGTCCGTGCCGCGCACCCCGAGGGTGCTGCCCGTGATGCCCGGGAGCACCACGACCAGATCGTTGCTCGTCATCCGACCCACCGCCTCGATCCTGGGGACTGCAGAGAGCTGCAAGAGGACTGCCGGGGGCTGCTGCGAAGCCCTCCGACCAACGGTGGCACCGATGCCGGCTGGTGATACGCGAAACGGGTGCGAACGTCGCAGAAGTCGTGGAGCCGGGCAGGAGCACCCGTCGGCGTCACCCGCCCGGAGCCTCGATCGTGGGCGAGCTCAGTGCGTGCCGGCGGCGAGGGCCGCGACGACCCGGTCGTAGACGGTCGGCGCCCCGGCCGCGACGAGCCCCGGCGGGGCGGTGTCGCGCGGCGAGTAGGGCTGCCCGTCCGCCCGGCCGAGGACGCCGCCCGCCTCGGCGAGCAGGAGCGACCCGGGAACGTGGTCCCACGGCGCGCCGCGCGCGTAGAGCACGTAGTCGGCCGCGCCCTCGACGAGCTTCGGGTAGTCGATGCCGCAGGAGACCCACGTCAGCTCGAGCGGCGGCAGGCCGCCGAGGCTGCGGCCGATCCACGCCCGGCGCGACGTGCGGCCGCGGAGCCCGGCCCCGCTACCCGCACGGTCGGAGGGGTCGCCGGGCGCCTCCCTTGCGGTGTCAGCAGAGGCGCCACCCGACACGTCACCGGACGGCACGCCCGACGCGTCACCCGAGGCGTCAGCCGAGTCGTCACGGGCGGGCACGGTCAGCCGGGTCGCACCCCGGTCGTCGTGGCGCCAGGAGCCCGCGCCCCGCTCGGCGACGTAGCCGCGGCCGTGCTGGGGCTGCCAGATCCACGAGCGGACCGCCTGCCCGTCGACGGTCTCGCTGACCATGACGGCGTGGTCCGGCGAGCCGTGCACGAAGTTCTTCGTGCCATCGACCGGGTCGAGGGTGAAGGCGTGCGGCGCGGCCGCGTACCGGTCCATGAGGGTGTGGTCCGACGCGAAGGTCTCCTCCCCGAGGACGACGGCGTCCGGGTGGGCGTCGAGCAGCGCCCGGGTGATGAGCACCTCGGCCTCGCGGTCCGCGTCCGTGACGAGGTCGCCCGGGTTCTTCTCGTGCACCTCGCCGTCGGCGAGGGACCGGAACCGCGGGTTGACCACCTCCTCGGCGACCTCGCGCAGCAGCGTCAGGATCTCGTCGGTGTCCACGGCAGCAACCTAGCCCCTTCCTCGAGCGCCTCCGCTGGGCGATCGCTGGACGCTTGCTGGAGGCATCGTGACCTCCCTCTGAGGGAAGGCTGTGAGTTGCGTGAAACCCTTTGGTGCCCAACGAATTCCGTCCACGTCGATACGGCCCACCAGCGCCTCGCGGGCACTACATTCCGCCATATCGGGGGTCACCACAAGGAACCCATGGATGGAGCAGCACATGAGACTGCGTTCCACAGCATCAGCCCTGGTCGCCGCCGCGTCACTCGTGGTGGCCGCCGGAGCGGCGACGGCGGGCACACCCACGACGTCCGAGCCGCAGGTCATCAGCGACGACGCCCTCAAGGCCGAGTCGGTGACGATGGGAGGCGCGAAGGTCCTCCCGACCACCCGCACCGTGCCCCACTGGTACGGCACCCAGGCCGACCCGTCCGACGGGCGAACCTACGGCTACAACATGGTCGGGGCCGACCCGCACTCGTGCAGCGGCTCGGCGTGCGACGTCACGGTCCAGGTCGACATCACCCCGATCAGGGTCGTCGTCGCGGGCCGTACCTTCGACGGGTCGACCGTCCTGCCGGCGACCCTCGCCTCGCCGCAGTTCGCCACCGGCGACTACGGGTCGACGACGGCCGCCACCGCTGCCGGCGCCTTCCCGAACGCGCCGGCGCTCGTGCGCGGGCCCGGCGGTCTGCTGTCGCAGGAGGATGCCGGCGTGCCGCTCCAGCTGGAGGACGCGACGATGCGGGCCCAGTTCGACAGGACCGGCGCGAGCCCGTACCACCTGCGGCTGCACCCGAACGTCCTGCCGCCCGTGACGTTCACGGTGCCGAGCAACCAGGGTGGGCTGCTGCAGAGCGGTCGCGGTGTGGTCTTCGCGAGCGTCGACATCGGCTGGTGGTCGGCCCAGATCACCAACCTCGAGTCGACCGCCGACCCGACGCACCTGCCGCTCTACCTCACCGACGACATCCTGCTGCACACCGGCAAGTCGCTGACCGACTGCTGCGTCATCGGCTACCACGGCACCGTCGCCGCCGGGAACCGCTACGGCACCGGCAAGTCGCAGGGCAACGCGGCCGTCCAGACGTTCGCCTGGGCGTCGTACGTCAGCCCCGGCATCTACGCGCGGCCCGACGGCGGCACCTACTGGGCGCTGCAGGACATCCACGCCATCAGCCACGAGATCGCCGAGTGGGGCGACGACCCCTTCGTCAACAACACGGTCGAGCCGTGGCTGACGCCGACCGCCCCGCAGTACGGCTGCACCTCGGTGCTCGAGACCGGTGACCCCGTCGTCGCCATCGGCTTCGCCCAGGGCACCAACACGTTCCGCCAGGGTCCCAACCCGAACGGGACGCAGAGCGCGGACGGGGCCTACCACCCCGAGGACGAGGCGCTCTTCCCGTGGTTCCTGCGCCTGCCGCCGAACGCGGCCGGCACCGAGCCGACTCAGAGCGGGGCGGGTGGCCGCTACACCTTCATGGGTGACCTCAACCCGTTCCCGGGCTTCCGCCAGCCGGCCACCGGCTGCTGACCCGGGCGACGCGTCCGCCCACCACGCGACCCACCCCCGCTCGCGAGCGGGGGTGGGTCGCTCGTCACCGCGTCACCCCTCGGGGCGCAGGTGATCCGGCAGCGCGAGCCAGTAGTCGAGGATGCCGCGCGCCACGGCGTCGGTGCCCGGACGCGTCGCCGTCACCGGCACGCCCGACGCCGCGGCCTCCTCCAGGGGGGCCACGACGTGGGCGGGCAGCGCGTCGGAGAGCGCGGTGAGCAGGTCGAGACGCCCGCGCATCCCCAGGGCGTAGACGAGGCTGCGCAGGTGGTCGCTGTCGTCGTGGCCCGAGCCGGTGGCGACGAGCTCTGCGGCGCGGAGGGCGAGGGACCGCTCGCGCGCCTCCCGCTGCGGCGAGGGCGGCTCGACGGTGTTGCCGACGACGAACCCGGCCGTCGCGGCGACGTCGCTCGGGACCGGGGCTGTCTCTTCTACACATCTGACGCTGCCGACGACGGA
>NZ_JBPGXG010000082.1:0-21055 GCF_056755255.1 Monashia sp. HAY1-5C
TCCGTCGTCGGCAGCGTCAGATGTGTATAAGAGACAGGCTCTGGCGTGGGAAGCACTGCGCCGTCCGGCGTCTCGTCTTGCGCGTCGCGTTCCGTTTCGGCAGGGTTGACGGCCGAACGAAACCGCTGAGACACCGAGACGTGAGGAGACTGGCGGCATCCCTCGTCGGGTGCCGTCGACGACGTATGGCCCTGATGACCCGAGACACCGACGAGACCCCGCAGGAGCCGCGCGAGGCCCTGCACCCCGCCCTCGAACCACCACCCGTCAACCACGAGGAGGCGGCCCCGTCCCGGCTCGACAAGCCCGTCTTCTGGGTGGCCGCCGCGGTCGCCATCGGGTTCGTGCTCTGGGGCGCGCTCGGTACCGGGAGCCTCAGCACGAGCGCCTCCACCGGCCTCGGGTTCGTCGTGCACAACACCGGCTGGCTCTTCTCGATCGTCGCCTCGGGCTTCGTCGTGTTCGTCGTCTGGCTCGCCGCGAGCCGCTACGGCAACATCCCGCTCGGCGGTGACGGCGAGGAGCCGGAGTTCCGCACCTCCTCCTGGGTGGCGATGATGTTCTCCGCCGGCATGGGCATCGGCCTGATGTTCTACGGCGTCACCGAGCCGGTGAGCCACCTCGTCACCCCGCCGCCCGGCACCGGCGCCGCGGGCAACCCGGCGGCCGTCCAGACCGCCATGGCCACGACGATGTTCCACTGGTCGCTGCACCCGTGGGCCATCTACGCCGTCGTCGGCCTCGCCGTCGCCTACGGTGTCTTCCGCAAGGGCCGCTCGCTGCTCATCAGCTCGGCCTTCGCCCCGCTCTTCGGCGAGCGACGGGCGAACGGCGCCGCCGGCAAGGTCATCGACGTCTTCGCAGTCTTCGCGACGCTGTTCGGCTCGGCCACCTCGCTCGGTCTCGGCGCCCTGCAGATCGGCTCCGGCCTGCAGCTCGTCGCGGGCGTCGGCCCGGTCGGCAACGGCCTGCTCATCGGCATCATCGCGGTGCTGACCGTCGCCTTCATCCTGTCGGCCGTGTCGGGGGTGGCCAAGGGCATCCAGTGGCTCTCGAACATCAACATGGTGCTCGCGGTCGCGCTCGCGTTCTTCGTGTTCGTCGTCGGCCCGACGGTGTTCATCCTCGACCTGCTGCCGACGACGATCGGCTCCTACGTGCAGGACCTCGCCATGATGTCGGCCCGCACCGACGCCGCGGGTGGCGCCGGCATGAAGGACTGGCTGGCCTCCTGGACGATCTTCTACTGGGCCTGGTGGGTCAGCTGGACGCCGTTCGTCGGCATGTTCATCGCCCGCATCTCTCGGGGGCGCACCATCCGGCAGTTCGTCACGGGCGTGCTCCTCGTGCCGTCGGTCGTCTCGCTCGTGTGGTTCGCCATCTTCGGCGGCGCCGGCATCTGGCAGCAGCAGCACGGCCAGGACATCGCCGGCCAGTCCTCCGCGGAGGGCACCCTGTTCGCCATGCTCGGCAACCTGCCGTGGCCGACGGTCACCGCGGTCGTCGTCATGGTCCTCGTCGCGATCTTCTTCGTGTCGGGCGCCGACGCCGCGTCGATCGTCATGGGGACGCTGTCGGAGAAGGGGACGCTCGAGCCGTCGCGGAGGACCGTGATCTTCTGGGGCGCCGCCACCGGCGCGGTCGCCGCCATCATGCTCGTCATCGGCGGCGAGGACGCGCTCTCGGGTCTGCAGAACGTCACGATCGTCGCCGCGCTGCCGTTCCTCGTCATCATGGTCGGCCTCGCCGCGGCGCTGGTGAAGGACCTCTCGCGCGACCCGCAGGTGGTGCGGCGCCGGTACGCGGCGGCCGCCGTCGAGCACGCCGTCGTCACCGGCGTGAGCGAGCACGGTGACGACTTCACGCTCACCGTGCAGGAGACCGCGCCCGGTGAAGGCGTCGGCGAGCTCGTGCCGACCGAGTGGTCCGAGGACGCCGACGCGGCGACCGGCGCCGACCCGACGGTCTCCGAGGAGATCGGCGAGAAGACGCAGCGGGTCGGGGCCTCGATGCGGCTCTGACCACCCGCGGTCGAGCCGGACCGAGCGCCCACCTGCCGCCAGAACCGCGCCATGGCACGGTTGCGTGGGGGTACGGGGCTGGATCGGCCGCCACAAGTGCGCCGTCGCGCGGTCGGGGCAAAGGGGCAGCCGACCGTACGAGGTCGTCACCTCACCGCTGGCACGATGAGGTGGCCGCGGCTGCCGCGGACGGTGTGCCCCTCGGCGGCGGTCGGCGTCGACGCCACGACCAGGCTCCCGGACCACCCCATGCCGTCTGCTCGCCGAGCGGGGTTGAGCCTCAGCTGAACTCGGCGAGCAGGTCGGGGCTGATCTGCGCCATGACGGCGTACGCCCGCTCCACCGGCACGTCGACGACGTCGTAGTGCGAGGCGCCGGCCGCCGTCGTCGCGACGAGGGTGGCCACTCCTGCACGCCGCTGGAACCAGGACCGGCGGACCGTCCAGCCGATGACGCCGTCGCGGTCGAGGGCGACCCGGCGCCGGTCGAGCGAGCCCTCGCGCGCGACGAGGTGGCGGGGCGTCACGAGGTGCCCCAGCCCGGCGTACCGGTCGAGGCCGAGCCAGGCCGCGAGGCCGACCAGCACGGGCGCCGCCAGGTACCACGTCGCCGGCGCCTCGGTCGTGGCGACGAGGACGGCCAGGCCGATGAGGCCGGCGACGGTGGGAACGAGGGTCCGGGTCAGCCTGCGCCGCAAGGCCGCCCGCCCATGCCGCTGCAGCGGCGCGTTCACCGCGTCCCCGTCCGCGACGACGTCGGCGGCCACGCGGACGACGAGACCAGCGGGGGCGGGCGGCACGAGCCAGTCGGCGCCGCCGCGCTCACGCAGCAGCCCCGTGGTGACGACCTTGAGGCGCCGGCCGCCGACGAGACGCAGGCCCGCCGGCTCGTCGACCTGGACGCCACGGACGCGGCCGCGGTCGATGCTCGTCTCGCGCGTGGTCAGCAGGCCCCGGCGGGTGTGGAGGCTGCCCAGGCGGTTGCGCGTGAGCCGGAAGCCCCAGAAGCTGAGGACGTAGGCGCCGACTGCGAGCACCGACACGACGACGAGCACCAGCAGCACGTCGAGCCAGACCGCCAGGCCGCGCAGCCACTCCGCCCCCGACGCGATGACCTCGCCCTGGTCGCGCACCCGCCCGACCGCCTGGAACAGGAAGCCCACGCCGGCGGCCGCGGTCGCGATCCCGGTCAGCGTGAACGGCGCGTACCGGACCCACGTCGGGTCCAGCCGCACGAGCTCCTCGTCGACGGGCAGCGACTCCCACCCCGCAGCCGGGACCTCCGAGAGGTCCTCGTCCAGCCGCAGCGGAGCACCGGTGGGAGAGGGGAGCGCGGTGACCGCCGGGTCGATGCGGTGCAGCAGCTCGGCCCGGAGCCGGCGTCCCTCCTCGACCCGCAGCGAGTCGAGGACGAGCCGGTCCCGCTGGCTCCCACCGGTCGAGATCTCGACCTTCGCGAGGCCGAGCAGCCGGTGGTAGACCCGCGCGGTGAGGTCGACGGTGCGGACCTTGTCGAGCTGGGCCGTCGTCGTCTGCTTGGTGAGCAGGCCGCGGCGCAGCTCGATGCGGCCGGCCGCGATGCGGTACCGCGTCGTGAACCACCGCAGCACCCCGAAGCCGACGATGACCGGCAGGGCGTAGAGCTCCCACGGCTGGTCGCTGTCGGAGCTCGCCCGGGCGACGAGCAGGGCGAGCACGGCGGGCAGCAGCCGGACGAGCGTCTCGACGGGGTGGATGAGGAGCATCCGCGCGTCGAGGCGTCGCCACTCGGTCTCGGGCACCGGGTCTGCGGGGGCAGGCTCGGTCACGTCGCGTCGCCCTTCTCGAGGACGGCCGCCGCGGACAGCGTCTCGACCAGCTCGGTGGCCACCGGCAAGTCGAGCGCGTGGATGCGCAACGGGCCCGCCGCGGACGCCGTCGTCACGGTCACCGACGCCAGCCCGAGCACCTGGGCGACGGGCCCACGCTCGAGGTCGACGGTCTGGACCCGGCTCATCGGGGCGATGCGTCGCTCCTGGCGCAGCCAGCCGGTCTGCGTGTAGATGGCCCGCCCGGTGGCCTCCCACCGGTGCACGCGCCACCGCCACCGGGGCATGACGAGGACGTAGGCCACCGAGAGCACGAGCCACGCGACGCCGACGGCCCAGTGCGTGGACCGGCCACCGGCGTCGTCGGCGACCCACCACACCACCTGCGCCACGAGGAGCCCGACGACGGGCACGAGCGCCTCGACGGTCCAGAGCGTCACCGCGCGAGGTGACACGAGGTTGGCCGGGGCACGGAGGATCGCTGCCTCCTCGGTCTGCATGGGTCCACGGTGTCACACGGAACCCCGGTCGGCGGGACAGCACGACGGCGTGCACGTGTCGTGCGATGGTGTGCCCATGGGAACGATCGCGGTGCACGAGTTCATCTCCCTCGACGGCGTCTTCGAGGACCCGTCCTGGACGTTCGACTTCGGCTTCGACCCCCGGATGGGGGAGACGCTCGCCGATGTCACCGGCGCCGCCCGGGCCATCCTGCTCGGCCGGCGCACCTACGAGATGTTCGCGCCGGCGTGGTCGACGCGGACGGCCGAGGACGACCCCGGGGCCCCGTTCTTCAACGAGACCCACAAGTACGTCGTCGCCTCGCAACAGCCGGGCGTCGAGTGGGGACCCTCGACCGTGCTGCCCTACGACGCCGACGCGATCCGCCGGCTCAAGGACTCCGTGGACGGCGCGATGTACGTCTCGGGCAGCGGCACACTCGTGCGGGCGCTCCTCGCCGACGGGCTCGTCGACGACCTGCACCTGTTCGTCTACCCGGTGGCACGTGGCACGGGTGGGCGGCTGTTCGCCGACGGCGGTGGCCCGACGACGCTGCGGCTCAAGGGCTCCGACGTCTACGACAACGGCGTCGTGCACCTGGCCTACGGTCCTCCTGCGGGGCCGTGAGCCCGCGCGAGCCTCCGGCGTCCCTCCACGAGACGGGACCGGGGCGCATCGAGGTTAGGGTGAGGCACATGTCGGGTCTGGTGATGGTCGAGGGTCTGCCCGGCTCGGGCAAGAGCACGACGGCGCACGGCCTCGGCACCTGGCTCGCGGGCCGCGGCGTCGCGGTCGAGCAGTGGCCGGAGGGGCGCACCGACCACCCCGTCGACCTCGAGCAGGTCGCGGTCCTCACGAACGACGCCGTCGTGCAGCTGCTGGGCGAGATGCCCTCTGCCGCAGATGCCTTCATCGGTGCCGCCGAGCGGGCCGGTGACGCGTGGCTCGTCCGCATCGGCCGCGACGGGCACCTGCCCGCAGAGCTCGTGGACCGGCTGCGCCGTCACGACGGCTACGACGGTGACGTCACGCCCGAGCTGCACGGGCGCGTCCTCACCGACAGCTGGCGCCGCTTCGGGACCGCCGAGCCGCGCGCGGAGGTGCACGTCTGGGAGTGCGTCCTGCTCCAGAACCCCGTCTGCGCGTTCGTGGCCCGGTTCGACCAGCCGACGGCGGTGCTGGAGCGACACGTCCGCGGGCTCGTCGAGGCGGTGTCGGACCGCGCTCCGGCGCTCGTGTACCTCGACGCCGGTGACCCGGCGCCGGTCCTCGAGAAGGCGGCGGCCGAACGTCCGGACGCCTGGCTCGAGGCCGTCGTCGCCTACCACACGCAGCAGGGCTGGGGGCTGGCCCGCGGCCTCGGGGGTTTCGAGGGCTACGTCGAGTTCATGCGCCATCGCCGCGCCGTCGAGCTCGACCTCCTGCCGCGACTGCCGCTGCCGACCCTCGTCGTGCGCACCGACGCCGGCTCGTGGCCCGAGCACACCGACCGCATCCGGGCGTTCGTCGGCGAGCACCTCGGGCTCGAGGCGGCGCCGGGACCCGAACGGGCCGCCTGAGGAGGTCGGGCCGTCAAGCGGCCGTGCCCGCGGCCGTGCCAGCGGCCGCGTCGGTCTGCCGGCCGAGGTGACGGGCCTCCCTACGATGGGGCGCATGGCTCTCGAACTCGGTCTCGACACGTTCGGTGACATCGCGGACGGCCCGGACGGACAGCCGCTGCACCCGGCCGTCGTCCTGCGCGAGGTCCTCGCCGAGGGTGAGCTGGCCGACCGGCTCGGGCTCGACTTCTTCGGGATCGGCGAGCACCATCGGCCCGACTACGCCGTCAGCGCGCCCGACACGCTCCTCGCGGCGCTGGCCGCCCGCACCGGGCGCATCCGACTCGGCACGTCGGTCACCGTCCTGTCGTCCGACGACCCGATCCGCGTCTTCCAGCGGTTCGCGACGCTCGACGCCGTGTCCAACGGCCGCGCCGAGATCACCGTCGGCCGCGGGTCGTTCATCGAGTCCTTCCCGCTCTTCGGACTCGACCTGTCGGACTACGAGACCCTCTTCGAGGAGAAGCTCGACCTCCTCGCCGCGGTCGTCGCCGAGCGGCCCGTGCGATGGGAGGGCACGATCCGGCCACCGGTCCAGGTCGACCGGGTCATGCCGGCGACCGAGTCCGGGCGGCTGCCGGTGTGGGTCGGGGTCGGCGGCACACCGCAGTCGGTCGTCCGGGCGGCCCACTACGGCTTCCCGATCGTCATCGCCATCATCGGTGGCTCGTCGCGACAGTTCCTGCCCCTCGCCGACCTCTACCGCCGCGCGCTGTCGGAGCTCGGCAAGCCGGAGCAGCGGGTCGGGGTGCACTCGCCCGGCTACGTCGCGGCGACCGACGAGCAGGCCGTCGAGGAGTTCGTGCCGCACTTCGTGCCGTACATGAACAAGCTCGGCCGCGAGCGCCGGTGGGCGCCGATGACGAGGGAGCAGGCGCTCGGCCAGCTCGGCCCCGACGGCGCGGTGTACTGCGGCTCGCCCGAGACGGTGGCCGCCAAGATCGTCGACACGGTCCGGCTCCTCGGGGTGTCGCGGTTCCAGCTCAAGTACTCGTTCGGCACGCTGCCGCACGAGCAGCGGATGAGCTGCATCCGCCTCTACGCCGAGGAGGTCGTGCCGCGCGTGCGCGAGCAGCTCGACGGGGCGTGAGGAGGGCTCACGCCCTCGAACCTCCTCGTCGACCCGCTCTCACCCCAGTGCGGGCGAGTTCTCGAGGAAGGCGAGCACCGCGACGACCCGACGGTGCACCGGGGCCTCCGACAGGCCGAGCTTGGTGAAGATCGCGTTGACGTGCTTCTCCACGGTCGACGACGACAGGTGCAGCGACGCCTCGATCCCGGCGTTGGTGCGCCCCAGCGCCATCTCGCGCAGCACGTCGAGCTCGCGCGGTGACAGGGTCGCGAGCGGGCTCGTGGCTCCGCGGCTGCGGCGGCGCACGAGCGCGTCGACGATCTGCGGGTCGACGACCGAGCCCCCCGCGCAGACCTCCCGCAGGGCGTGGACGAGGTCCTCGAGGTCGCCGATGCGGTCCTTGAGCAGGTAGCCGACCCCGGCCGAACCACCGTCGAACAGCGCCAGCGCGTAGGCCTCGTCGGTGTGCTGCGAGAGGACGACGACCCCGGTGGAGGGGTGCGCGGCCCGGATCGCGTGGGCCGCCTCGATGCCCTCCATCCGGTGCGTCGGCGGCATCCGGATGTCGGTGAGCACGGCGTCGGGCCCGAGCCGGCGGACGGCGTCGAGCAGCTCGGTGGCGGTGCCGACGCACGCGAGCACCGAGACCTCGCCGGAGTCCTCGAGCAGGCGGCGCAGACCTTCTCGCACGAGGTAGTTGTCCTCGGCGATGACGATGCGCACGGACTCACGCACGGGCGGGCTCGACCCGTGGCGGAACGGCGGGCGTGTCGGGCGCGGTGGGCGCGGCGGGCGCGGTGGGCGCGGCGGCCCGACCGGGTCCCTGCTGCTCCCGCAGGGGCAGCAGGGCGACGAGGTGGGTGCCGGCGCCGGGGGCGCTGTCGACGTGGACGTGGCCGCCGAGGGCGACGACGCGGTCACGGATGTTGGCCAGCCCGGCCTGCTCGGCGGAGGTCGGGCCCTCCGGGTCGAAACCGAGCCCGTCGTCGGTGACCTCCAGCCGCAACCCCGCCGGAGTCAGGGCGAGGGCGACCCGCGCGTGCTGCGCGCCGGCGTGCTTGGCGACGTTGGCCAGGGCCTCGCGGATCGCGTAGAACGCCACGGTCTCGACGTCGGGGGCGAAGCGACGGGCGCGCACCACGTCGTCCGCCTCGATGGCGAGGGACACCGGGAAGCGTGCGGTGCGCGACTCGACCGCCGCGACGAGGCCGTTGTCGCTCAGCACCTGCGGGTGGATGCCGTGGGCGAGCTCGCGCAGGTCGGCGAGGATCTCCCGGGCCTGGTCCTGCAGCTCGGACAGCTCGTCGGCGTCGAGGTCCGCGCGGTCGAGCCGGTTGCGCGCGAGCCGGAGACCCGCGATGAGCGCCACGACGCTCTGCTGGATGCCGTCGTGGAGGTCGCGCTCGATGCGCCGGCGTTCGGCGTCCTGGGCGGTGATGAGGCGGCTGCGCGACGCTGTGAGCTCGTCGAGCTGGTCCGCGAGCTCGGCGGTCAGCCGCACGTTGGCGACGGCCGTCGTGGCCTGGCGGGCCACGGTCTCGAGCAGGGTCAGCTCGGCGAGGGTGTAGGCACCACGTCTGGCCGGACCGAGGTCGATCCGGCCGATGACGGCACCGCCCTGCACGAGGTCGAGCCCCGTGGCAGGGTCGCCGACGACCTCGCCCGACACCGCACGGGGTGCGTCGACCGTGCGCCCGTCGGGCGTGGCCAGGCGGATGCGGACCCACGCCGCACCCACCCCGTCGCGCACCCCCTGGGCGAGTCGGGCCAGCACCTCGTCCGCGTCGACGGCCTGCTCCAGCCGCGTCCCGAGGTCGCTGAGCAGCCTCAGGTGCGCGTCGCGGTTGCCGAAGACGAGCCGGGTGATGGCTCGCCCCAGCCAGGCGCGGACGGGCAGCAGCAGGACGGCGATGGCCGTCGTGACGATGACCGCCGTCGCCGGGGGCAGGGTCTGCGCGAGCAGCAGCCCGGGCGCCGCCACCCCCCAGGCGTAGAGGATGGTGATGAGCGTGGCCGAGGAGCGGACCACGACCTTTCCGCGGTCGGCCACCCTGACGTCGTAGGCGCCGTGGCGCAGGATGCCGTGGATGCCGGCCACCGGCAGGGCGATGACGGCGACGGCGACGAGAACCGAGGCGACGGTCGCGACGGGCGTTCCCGCGAACCGGGGCAGGGCGATCCCGTCCCAGAACATGTACACGAGGAGCGTGAAGGTCACGGCGGCGCCCATGACGTGCAGCTGCGCGCGCCGGGCCGGGGGACCGAAGAGCCAGCGCGAGAAGAACACCAGGACGGCGAGCCCCGGGACGACCCACCACGGTCGGAGCACGGCGTCGACCACCGGCTCGAGGCCGGCGAGCGCCGGCACGGCGTACGGGTTCGTGAGCGTGCGGCCGTCGAGACCGATGTACTCCGGCAGCACGACCTGCGGATCGGTGAGCAGCGTGGCCGGGCCGATGAGGACCCCGACCCACACGAACCGGACGACGACGCGCTGCCAGCGGTGCTCGAGGACACCGTCCGGGAAGGTCGCGAACATCAGCAGGAAGCCGATCGACGCGAGGGCGTCGGCCGCCAGCCCCACCTGGTTGAGCAGCGCGAAGGTGCTCGAGCGCAGGACGTCGACGTGGGTCCACAGGTACGCCTCGTACGCGGACCCGACGGCCGAGGCGGTCCCACCGAGGGCCACGTACAGGGCCGTCCTGGACGACGTCGCGGTGAGCAGCCACAACCCGAAGGCGTAGATGGGCAGCACGCCGAAGACCGGCCACCCCAGCCCCTCGCCCGCGGTGCCGGGCGAGAGGATGCCGCGCACGACGAAGACGTAGGCGAGCGACGCCGTCCCGACGACGCCGAAGATCAGCAACCACACGCGCCTGCTGGCCACACCTCATGATCGTCCCTGCACGCTCGACGCGTCAGCGGGTCAGCCCTACCTGCCGGTGGAGGACGGCCCCCACCGTCCGTGCGGCCCGCCTCGTTCCCGGCTCGCGGAAGCGGCCGGATCGTGGGAGGCGTGCGCGGGACCGCCGGTGGGAGGCGGGCACACCCGACGCGTACCGGAGAGGAACGACCATGCGCAGGGTCTACCGCGTGCTCAGCTGGCTCATCGTCGTCGAGGTCGTCGTCCAGGCGGCCGCCATCGCGCTCGGTCTGGGGGGTCTCGTCCACCACGTGTCCGAGGGCGGCGTCGTCGACAAGGCCTCCCTCGAGGACTCGGAGCTCGGCTGGGTCGGCGAGGTCGGTTTCCCGATCCACTTCGTCAACGGTGGGGTCGTCATCCCGCTGCTCGCCCTCGCCCTGCTCGTCGTCGCCTTCTTCGCCCACGTGCCGAAGGGGATCCGCACCGCGGCCTGGGTCTTCGGGCTCGTCGTCGTCCAGGTGATGCTCGGCTACTCGATCACCGACGTGCCGTTCACGGGCGCCGTCCACGGGGCCAACGCCCTGGCGCTCCTCGTCGTCGCGATGCAGGCCGCGCGGCTCGCGGCGGTGCGTGCGCCGGCGGACGCCGTGCCGACGGAGGTGCCCGCCGATGCCCGGGGCTGAGCCCCCAGGGCGGACCAGCCTGTCACGCCGGCTCGTGAGCCTCGTCGGGCTCGCCTGCCTCCTGGTGCTCGTCGGGTGGGGCTGGGCCGCGAGCCGGCTCCCCTCGGCGTGGTCCGTCATGGACATGGGGACGGCCGAGCTGGGCCGTGGAGACCACGCGATGGGGCACGGGGCAGGAGCGTCCGTCGGTCGGCCGGGCGGCACGAGCGTCGCGGACCTGGTGGTCGACCCCCGCCGTCCGGCCGACGTGTCCCTCACCCTCGTCGCCCGCCGGCAGACGATCCGGGTGCCGGACGGTGTCGACGTCGACGGGTACACGCTGAACGGCAGCTCACCCGGCCCGACCATGCGCGTGCGCCAGGGACAGCTCGTGCAGGTGCGGTTCGTCAACGAGTCGGTGACCGACGGCGCCACGCTGCACTGGCACGGGATCGAGGTGCCCGCCTCGCAGGACGGCGTCGCCGGCGTGACCCAGGACGCGGTCCCGGCGGGCGGTGAGCACACCTACCGCTTCGTCGCCGAGCAGGCCGGAACGTACTGGTACCACTCGCACCAGGTGTCCCACGAGCAGGTGCGGCGCGGGCTCTACGGCGCGATCGTCGTCGAACCGGCGGGTGGCATCATCCCTCGCGTCGACCGTGACGTCGTCGCCCTCGTCCACCAACTCGGCGGCCAGCCGACGCTCGACGGCCGCGTCGGTGACGAGCACGTGGCGGTCGACCCGGGTGGCGCCGTGCGGATCCGTGTCGTCAACACCGACGACGCCCTCATGGCGGTCTGGGTGGGTGGTCCGTTCACCCTCGTCGCCGTCGACGGGACGGACCTCGTCGGTGCCACCGAGGTGTCCGGCCGGCGTGTCGACGTCACCGCGGGGGCGCGGGCTGACCTCCTCGTGCACGCCCCGAGGGACGGCTCGTCGGTGCGGGTGCAGCTCGGCGGGTCCCTCAGCATCGTCGTCGGGGGCGCTGGAGGCGCCGGGTCGGCGCCGTTCGTGCGGCAACCGGCGCGCGTCCTCGACCTGCTCACCTACGGCTCGCCCGCGCCGCTGGGCTTCGACGCGGGTGCCCCCGACCGTCGCTTCGACTACGTCATCGGCCGGCGTCCGGGACTCCTCGACGGCCGGCCCGGGATGTACTGGACCGTCAACGGCCGGCTCTACCCCGACGTGCCGATGTTCCACGTCACCGAGGGTGACGTCGTCCGGTTCCGGATCGTCAACGGGTCGTCCGAGAGCCATCCCATGCACCTCCACGGCCACCACGTCGTCGTCCTGTCGCGCGACGGCGTGCCCTCGACGGGAACCCCCTGGTGGGTCGACTCGCTGGAGGTCGCGCCCGGTGAGCAGCTCGAGGTCGCCCTGGTGGCGGACAACCCCGGCATCTGGATGGACCACTGCCACAACCTCCGGCACGCCGCGGAGGGCCTCGTCGCGCACCTGTCGTACGACGGCGTGACGAGCCCCTACCTGCTCGGCGGCAGCGCCGGCAACCAACCCGAATGAGGTGAACCGCCATGTCCCACAACGTCATCCGTAGCACTCGCACGCCGGGGTCGTCGGCCCCGGGTCGTCGGCCGACTGCCACCCGGCTCCGGCGGGAGGCCATGCCCCTGGTGGCGTTGGCGCTCGCGGCCACTGCCCTCGTCGCGGTCGGCTGCCTGGTCCTGCTCTACGCCGTCGGTGGCGTCTTCGGCGCGGTCAACGACTGGGCCAACGCCCTCCTCGGCTGCTGGGTGCTGCTGCTCGCCGTCCTCGTCAGGCTCGACGGGGCCGGCGGCCGGCGGGCGGACGTGGCACCGGCCGCGGCGGCGGCCGGTGCCGTCGGCCTGGCGTGGGGGACGTGGCTCGTCGTCACGCAGACGACCGGCTTCTACCTGGCCGGCCTCGTGTCGACCCTCGGGCTGGCGGGCGTCGGCGCCTGGCTCCTGCTCGCCGACGCCGCGTCGGCACGGGCCGGGCGGCCGGCGACCGGACCCGTCGTGCTCGGGCGCCTCACGGGATGGCTCCTGCTCGGTGGGGTGCTAGCCCTGCCGGGGCTGCTGGCCGGCGTCGACGACCTCGCGGACGCGCGGTGGCACTCCCACCTGGGGGAGGCCGGCGCGTGGCTCGGGGCCTACGTGCTCCTGCCGGTCTGGAGCGTCCGGCTGGCTCGACACCTCCGCCGGGTGTGACCGGGCCGGCTCAGCCGGCGGCCTTCCTCACGATGGCGGTGAGCTGCGCCTCGACCGCCGGGGTCAGTGCGAGCAGGGCGTACGCGGTGGGCCACAGGTCACCGTCGTCGAGGGCGGCCGGGTCGTTGAACCCGAGCGTCGAGTACCGGGCCTTGAACTTGGCCGCCGGCTGGAAGAAGCAGACGACCTTGCCGCCCTTGGACCACGACGGCATGCCGTACCAGGTGCCGGGCTCGAGGTCGGGCGCCGCCTTCTCGACGAGCGCGAGCACCCCCTCGGCCATGGCACGGTCCGGGCCGTCCATCTCGGCGATCTTGGCCAGCAGCTGGGCCCGCGCCTCGGCCGGGTCGGTGCCCTTGCGACGGGCGGCCTTGACCTCGGTGGCGCGCTCCTTCATCGCGGCCTTCTCCTCGGCGGTGAAGGCCTGCGGGCTCGTGGTCCTCGCGGTGGTCGTCGAGCGGGTGGTCGTCGAACGGGTGGTGGCCATGTCGGGCTCCGATCTGGGTCGAGTGGGTGGTCCGGTCCCATCCTCGACGCCGCCCGACATGGGCGCTTCTCGAAAACTGATCGGTTGCGCGTCGGTCCGTCACAGACGCGCGGCGAGCTCGGTCCCCTGGCGGATGGCCCGCTTGGCGTCGAGCTCGGCAGCGACGTCGGCACCACCGATGACGTGGACCGGGATGCCGAGCTCGCGCAGCGGCGCGACGAGCCCGTCGACCGGCTCCTGGCCCGTGCACAGCACGACGGTGTCGACCGCGAGGACCGTCGGGTCGCGGTGGTCCGGTCCGTAGCTGACGTGCAGTCCCGCGTCGTCGACGCGCTCGTAGTTGACGCCGACGTGGTGATGGACTCCCTTGGCCTTCAAGGCCGCCCGATGCACCCATCCCGTCGTCCTGCCCAGCCCTTTGCCGATCGGCGTCTCCTTGCGCTGGAGCAGGTGCACCTCACGGGGCGAGGGCTCGGGCCGCGGCTCGACGAGGCCACCGCGCGACGCGTCCGGCGCGCCCACGCCCCACTCGGCCATCCACTGCTCCACGCCGAGCGGCGAGGCCGTGTGCGTCAGGAACTCGGACACGTCGACGCCGATCCCGCCGGCGCCCATGACGGCGACGCGACGGCCGACGGGGACCTCGCCGCGCACGGCCGCGGCGTACGTGACGACCTTCGGGTGGTCGATGCCCGGGACCGCCGGGATCCGCGGCTCGACGCCGGTGGCCACGACCACCTCGTCGAACTCGGTGAGGTCGGCCGGCTCGGCGCGGCGGCCGAGGTGCACCTTGACCCCGGCGAGCTCGAGGCGCCGCCGGTAGTACCGGACGGTCTCGGCGAACTCCTCCTTGCCCGGGATGCGCATCGCGATGGCGAACTGGCCACCGATGTCGTCGCCGGCCTCGAACAGCTCGACGCGGTGGCCGCGCTCGGCCAGCGAGGTGGCGGCCGCGAGGCCGGCCGGGCCGGCGCCGACGACGGCGATCGGCCTGGCCCGACGCGTCGGCGCGAGGACGAGGAGCGTCTCGTGCGCGGCGCGCGGGTTGACGAGGCACGTCGCGGTCTTCTTGGCGAACGTGTGGTCGAGGCAGGCCTGGTTGCAGGCGATGCACGTGTTGATCTCGTCGGCGCGGTCCTGCTCGGCCTTGCGCACCCACTCCGGGTCGGCGAGGAAGGGCCGGGCCATCGAGACGAGGTCGGCGCGACCGTCGGCGAGGGTCTGCTCGGCGAGGTCGGGCATCGTGATGCGGTTGGAGGCGATGACGGGCACCGACACCTCCGGCCGCAGGCGGGCCGTCACCGAGGTGAAGGCGCCGCGCGGGACCGACGTGACGATCGTCGGCACCCGGGCCTCGTGCCACCCGATGCCGGTGTTGATCATCGTCGCGCCGGCGGCCTCGACCTCGCGCGCGAGCGCGACGACCTCGTCCCAGGACTGCCCGTCGGGCACGAGGTCGAGCATCGAGAGGCGGTACACGACGACGAAGTCCTCGCCGGCCGCCTCGCGGACCGCGCGGACCACCTCGACCGGCAGCCGGCGCCGGTTCTGTGCCGAGCCGCCGTAGCGGTCCGTCCGCCGGTTGGTGCGCGGAGCGAGGAACTGGTTGAGCAGGTAGCCCTCGGAGGCCATGATCTCCACGCCGTCGTAGCCGGCCTCGCGGGCCAGGCGCGCACACCGGGCGTAGGCGCGGACGGTGCGCTCGACGCCCCTCGTCGACAGCGCCCGCGGCGTGAACGGGGTGATCGGGGCCTTGAGCCGCGAGGGGGCGACGGAGGCGGGGTGGTAGGCGTACCGGCCGGCGTGGAGGACCTGCAGCGCGATGTGGCCCCCCTCGCGGTGCACGGCGTCGGTGATGCGGCGGTGCCGGCGCGCCTGCCGGGAGGTGAGCAGCGCCGACCCGCCGGGGTAGAGGGTGCCCTCGAGGTTCGGCGCGAAACCGCCAGTGACGATGAGCCCGGCGCCGCCCCGCGCCCGCTCCGCGTAGTACGTGGCGAGCCGGTCGAGGTCGCGAACGCGGTCCTCCAGCCCCGTGTGCATCGAGCCCATGACGACGCGGTTGCGCAGCGTCGTGAAGCCGAGGTCGAGCGGTTCGAGCAGGTGCGGGTACGGGCTCACCCGCCCGAGGGTAGCCGCGGGTTACCGCGGGGTAGCGAGCCGCGCGGCACACGTCACAATGGCGGGGTGACGCGACCCTCCGACCCCGCCGACCGGCCCGAGCACCTCGACGTCGTCGTCGTCGGCGCGGGGCTGTCCGGCATCGGCGCGGCCTATCGGGTCCAGACGATGCTGCCGGGCCGCTCCTTCGCCGTGCTCGAGGCGCGCGACGCCGTCGGCGGCACGTGGGACCTGTTCCGGTACCCGGGCGTGCGCTCGGACTCGGACATGTTCACCCTCGGCTTCCCCTTCGAGCCGTGGCCCGAGGGCGACGCGATCGCCGACGGGGCCAGCATCCTCGGCTACATCCGCCGCACCGCCGCCAGGTACGGCATCGACGAGCGGGTCCGTCTGGGTCACCGGGTGGTCGCGGCGTCGTGGTCGAGCGCCGACGCCCGGTGGACGCTCACCGTCGAGCACGCCGGCGACCGGACCCGGTTGACGTGCAGCTTCCTGCACCTGTGCAGCGGCTACTACGACTACGAGCAGGGGCACACCCCCGACATCCCCGGTGGCGACGCGTACGGCGGACGGGTCGTGCACCCGCAGTCCTGGCCCGCCGACCTCGACGTCGCCGGCCGGCGGGTCGTCGTCATCGGGTCGGGTGCCACCGCGGTGACCCTCGTGCCGGCGCTCGCGGACCGCGGTGCCCGGGTGACGATGCTCCAGCGCAGCCCCTCGTGGGTCGTGCCGCTCGCGCGTCGCGACCGGATCGGCGACGCGCTCCGGCGTGCCCTGCCGCGCCGGGTCTCCGGCACCGCGGTGCGCTACAAGAACGTGCTGACGGCAGGCGCCTTCTACCAGCTCAGCCGGCGGCGGCCGGCCCTGGCCCGTCGGCTGCTGCTCCGCGGCGCCGAACAGGCCCTCGGGTCCGCGTCGGCCGTCGCCGAGCACTTCACGCCGGCCTACGACCCGTGGGACCAGCGCATCTGCTTCGTGCCCGACGGTGACCTCTTCGACACGGTCCGAGCCGGGCGCGCCGAGGTCGTCACCGACACCATCGAGCGGTTCACCGGGCGCGGGCTGCTCCTGACGTCGGGGCGCGAGCTGCCGGCCGACGTCGTCGTGACGGCGACCGGCCTGAGGCTGCAGGTCGCAGGCGGCATCGAGTTCGACGTCGACGGCGAGACCCGACCCACGCGCGACCTCGTCGTCTACCGCGGGCTGATGTTCGCCGACGTGCCCAACCTCGCCGTGAGCGTCGGGTACGTCAACGCGTCGTGGACGCTCCGGGCCGACCTCGCCAGCCGCTACGTGTGCCGCCTCATCGCCCACATGGACGCGCACGGCTGGCGGGCCGCGGTGCCGCGCGCACCCGAGGGCATGGCGGGCAGAGCGCTGCTGCCGCTGTCGTCCGGCTACGTGACGCGCGCGGCCGACCTCCTGCCGCGGCAGGGTGACCGCGCACCGTGGCTCATGCGCCAGAACTACCTGCTCGACCGCCGCGACCTGCTGCGCGGTGACCTCACCGAGGGAATGGAGTTCTCCCGCTGAGCCGCCGGCGGCTCAGCCGCCGCTCACCGGCCGGGCTCGAGGTCGACGGGGTCGCCGACGCGGATCGTGCCGGAACCGAGCAGCCGGAACACCGTTCCGGCGCGGTCGTGGAGGGCGCGTGCGGCGCCCGGCCCGAGCTCGTCGTCGAGCAGCCGGCACGGCGCCGCGACCCGGACCACCTCGAGGTCGACGTCGCCGATGCGGATGCGCTCCCCGGGGCGTCGGGGCACGACCGAGCCGCTGATCGTGAGGTTGCGACGCGTCAGGCCCGGGTCGACGGGACGGCCGAGCTCCTCGGCGGCCGCCTGCAGGCTCTCGACCGCCTGCACCGTGACGTGCCGGTGCCGGCTGCCGTGGTAGCGGTCCCCGACGAGCCCGACCCCCGCCTCGGCCTCGACGCTCTGCACCGACCGGGTGGGCAGGCGACGGGCCTTGGCGACGTGGATGGCGACGACGACGGGACTCACGCCGCCACCTCGACGCGGGGGGAGACGCCACCCGTGTCGGCGAGCTCGCGCAGCCGGCCCACGGCCCGGTCACGCAGCGTCCACGGGTCGATCGTGTTGACGTAGATCTTCGTGCCGCCCTCGAACCCGGCGAGCGTCGAGATGCGCCACTTGATGACGGCGCGCAGCGGCATCGGCACGTCGACCGACGGCGGCCGGTGGTGCCACTCCTCGTTCGAGGGCACGTGGTCGCCGGTGGCGGCATGGCAGGCGTGGACGAGGTCGGAGAAGTCGCGGACCTGCTCGTCGGACAGCTCCCACGGGCAGGGCTCGCCGTCGAGCAGGTGCACGACGAGCGCCGGATAGCGGTGGCCGACGCCGGCGAAGGCCACGGCGTGCTCGCTGCGAGCGACGACGAGACCCTGCTCCTCGGCATAGCGCGCCCCCCAGCGCAGGAACACGCCCGGCTCGCTCCGCACCCGGCGCACCTCCACCTCCTTCTGGGCGCTCAGCTCGTCGATGGCGACGACCTGCTTGTGGAGGTGCTCGAACGAGGCGCCCGCCGGCGCGAGCCAGTTCTGGTACACCGACACGTACCTCGCGTACGGGTTGCCGCGGTAGATGTCGTGCATCGCCGTGATGCCGAGGCGCACGTACTGCTCGTGCTCGTCGGGTGTCAGGGTGCCCGACGCGGCCAGCTGCGTGTCGTCGACGGCGTCGTCCACGTAGTGGCGCCGGGCGACGACCACCTGGTGGTTGGCGGCGAAGAGGCCCGCGGCCTCGCGACCGAGGGCGTCCTCTGCGAGCGGCTCGGCCTCGGCCCCACGAGCACCCTTGGCCCGCATGCGGATCCGGGCCAACGAGGTGACGTGCGCATGCCCGGCCGGCGTGGATAGGTAGGCGGCGCGGCGAGCCTGCGACTCCGGCGTCGGTTCGAAGCCGTGGGTCAGGTGCCAGTAGTCGTAGCCGAGGATCTCGTAGAGGTTGGGGACGAGCCGGAACTCCGCGACGGTGTCGTCCAGCTCGTCGGCGAGCACGCCGCGCAGCTGGGTCCAGCCGTCACCGGTGCGCACGACCCGGGCGACCTCCGGTGTGGTCTCGAGCTTGCGGCCGGCGCAGAAGGCGCAGTGCCGGTCGCGGTCCCCGGGCTCGATCGGCAGCGGCACGCGTCCCGGCACGTCGACCGGTCGCGCCGCGCGGCCGGGGAGCGTCCAGACCTTGGTGCCGGTGAGCGGGTTGACCTGCTTGACGGTGCCGTCGGGCAGCCGCGTCAGGGGGTGCGGCGTCGGCTGGAGCGGTGGCTGGCTCACGGCTCCAGACTAGGTGGGCTAGCGTCGGCACGTGGACGCCGACGACCCGCGCAGCGAAGGAGCCCGATGATGCGCGCCGCCCGAGTGACGACGCTCGACGGCCCGGGCTCGGTCCGGGTCGAGGAGGTCGAGGCCCCGACCCTCGCCGCGGGCCAGGTCGTCGTCGACGTCCACGAGGCCGGTGTCGCCTTCCCGGACGTCCTGCTGACCCGGGGGCTCTACCAGCTGCGGCCCGAGCCGCCCTTCACTCCGGGGGCCGAGTGCGCCGGCGTGGTCCGCGAGGTGTCCGAGGGCAGCGGGCTCGCGGTCGGCGACCGGGTCGCCGCCTTCCCGGTGCTCGGGGCGTTCGCCGAGCAGGTCGCGGTGCCGGAGCCGCTCGTCCTCCCACTGCCAGACCGGATCTCGTTCGCCGCCGGGGCTGCCCTGCCGATGAACTACCTCACGGTCCACTTCGCGCTGACCCGGCGTGCCGGCCTCGAGCGCGGCGAGGTGGTCCTCGTGCACGGCGCCGCCGGCGGCATCGGCACGGCCGCCGTCCAGCTGGCACGGGCCATGGACGCGCGGGTCGTCGCCGTCGTGTCGAGCGACGAGAAGGCCGCCGTGGCCCGGGCCGCCGGTGCCCACCACGTCGTGCCCGTCGACGGGTTCCTCGACGCGGTGCGTGAGCTGACCCAGGGGCGCGGCGTCGACGTCGTCGTCGACCCGGTCGGCGGCGACCGCTTCACCGACAGCCTTCGCGCTCTCGCGCCGGAGGGACGCCTGCTCGTCATCGGCTTCACCGGTGGGTCGATCCCGGAGGTCAAGGTCAACCGGCTGCTGCTCAACAACGTCAGCGTCGTGGGAGTCGGCTGGGGAGCCTTCTGGCAGAAGCGCCCCGAGTTCGTGCGCGCCCAGTGGGAGGCCCTTCTCCCGTTGCTCGGCCAGGGCCTGCTGGAGCCGCCCATCGGCAGCCGCCACGCGCTCGAGGACGTCACGGCGGCCCTCACCGAGCTCGACGAGCGTCGTGCCACGGGCAAGGTGACGATCAGGGTCCGCGGCTCGTGAGGCCGCTCGTGCCGTCTCGGACCCGCGCTTTCGAGCCGCCGCGTCGCGTCCTCGTCACCGGTGGTGCGTCCGGGCTCGGCCTCGCCCTGGTCCGCGCCCTGGCGGCCCGGGGCGACCGGGTGCTCGCCACCGACCTGGCGACCCAGCGGCCGGACGTGCTGCCCGCGTCCGTCGGCTACCGCCGCCTCGACGTGCGCAGCGACGCCGACTGGGACGCCACCCTCGCCCACCTCCGGGAGACGTGGGGCGGGCTCGACGTCCTCGTCAACAACGCCGGTGTCGCCGCGGGCGGGCGCATCGACGTCGCGACGATGGACGAGTGGCGCCGGGTCGTCGACGTCAACCTGCTCGGCGTCGTCCGTGGGTGCCGCACCTTCACGCCGCTGTTCAAGCAGCAGCGTGGCGGGCACATCGTCAACACGGCATCCCTCGCCGGGCTCGTCCACGCGCCGGGGATGGCCGCCTACAACGCCGTCAAGGCCGGCGTCGTCGCGGTGAGCGAGACGCTCTCGCACGAGCTGGCGCCGCACGGGATCGCCGTGACGGTCGTGTGCCCGTCGTTCTTCCGCAGCGGCCTCGACGCGTCGTTCCGGGGGACCGACGCCGAGCTGGAGGACGCCGGACGCCGCATGGTGAGGGGGTCCCGGCGCTCGGCCGACGACGTGGCCGCGACCGTCCTGCGCGGCATCGACGCCCGGCGCGACGTCGTGCTCACCGACGTGGAGGGACGCGTCGCCTGGCGCGCCAAGCGGTTCGTCCGGCCGCTCTACACCGCCGCGATGCGCCGGGCGGCCACGCAGCTGGCCCGCGGTCATGCGCCGGGGGCGCACCCGCTCGAGGCCCTGCACAAGGACTGAGAGCGACCCGGAAGCGTTCTGGCTCAGCCGTGCCGGCGGTCCACCGCCGACGGCGCCGTGGCCCCCAGCACGTCGCGCAGCGTCGCCGCCACGAGGGCGGCCGCCTCCTCGGCGGCGTCCGGTCCGAGCACGCGGCCGAGGTCGGCCTCGTCCGCGACGGTCTCCCATCCGAGCGCGGTGAGGGCCTCGACGTCGTGGGTCGCCAGGGCGGTCAGGCCCTCGAACTCCGGGTCGGCGACGCACTCGAGCACGAGCACGCCCTCGAGTCGGCTGGCCTGGACGAAGACGTCTGCGGCAGAGACGGACTCGCCTCGGTGGCGTCGACGGAACAACCCGCTCGAGCGCGCGGTGGCCGGCCCTTCGTCCCGCGCGCCTCCGACGTCCGCGTGCACCGCGAACGTCTCCCAGCCGCCCTCGGCGAGTGCGGCCAGGTCGGTCGCGACCCGCCGCGTCCAGCCCTCCCACGACTCCTCCGGGTGGCCCTCGTGACGCGTGCCGTGACGCCCACCGGGACGTCCGGCGCCGCTCACGCGTCCACCTCGACCA
>NZ_JBPGXG010000083.1:0-20798 GCF_056755255.1 Monashia sp. HAY1-5C
TCCGTCGTCGGCAGCGTCAGATGTGTATAAGAGACAGCCCCGGACCCCGCCGCGACCATGCAGGCCGGCGCGACGCCGCTCGACGTCACGGCGCTCGCCGACGAGCTGGACGAGCGTCTGAGCGCCGCCGACCGTGACCTCTCCGAGCGCTTTCCCGGGCCCGCGGCCGGCCGGCAGCCCGTGCACACGGTGTACGTCCCCGCGGACCGGTACGACGCCCGGCTCGCGACGACGTGGGGCGCGGCGGCGACCGCCGCCATCGACTCGAACGCGGCTGCCTTCTCGTCGGTCGTCGGCGACACGCAGACCGAGGAGGCGGTGCGCCGCAAGCTCGCGACCGAGCCGGTCGAGGACCTCCGGATCGACTTCGAGGACGGGTACGGGGCGCGCCCCGACGACGAGGAGGACGCTGCGGTCGACGCCGCCGCCGACGAGCTGCTCGCGTCGCTCGAGCGCGGTTCGGCTCCGCCGTTCACCGGCATCCGCTTCAAGTCGTTCGAGGCCCCGACCCGCCGCCGGGGGCTGCGCACCCTGGCCCGCTTCGTCGAGCGCGTGTGCGAGGAGGGTTCCCTGCCACCGGGGTTCGTCGTCACCCTGCCCAAGGTGACGAGCGTCGAACAGGTGGAGGCGATGGTGGTGGCCGCCGAACGGCTCGAGTCCGCGCTCGGGCTGGGCACGCCGCTCCGCTTCGAGATCCAGGTCGAGACGCCGCAGGCGATCCTCGGACCCGACGGGGCCTCGCTCGTCCCACGCATGATCCATGCGGCAGCCGGTCGGTGCACGGGACTGCACTACGGCACCTACGACTACTCGGCCTCCCTCGGCATCGCCGCCGCGCACCAGGCCATGGACCACCCTGCCGCCGACCACGCCAAGGCCGTCATGCAGGTCGCCGCGGCCGAGACGGGCGTGCGGCTCTCCGACGGGTCATCGAACGTCCTCCCGGTCGGCAGTGCCGACTCCGTGGCCGCCGCCTGGGCACTGCACCACCGGCTCGTGGGCCGCTCCCTCGCGCGCGGCTACTACCAGGGCTGGGACCTGCACCCGGCCCAGCTGCCGACACGGTACGCCGCGGTGTTCGCCTTCTACCGCAGTGGATTCCCCGGAGCGGCCCGCCGCCTGGCCGACTACGTCGCACAGCGCGACTCCGCCTTCATGGACGAGCCCGCGACCGCGCGCGCCCTCGCCGACTTCGTGCTGCGCGGCATCGACTGCGGCGCCCTGGACGCGGACGAGGCGGCCACTCGGTGCGGCATGGACCGCGTGGCCCTCGCGCGACTGGCCCGCCGCGCCTGACCACAGCGGTCGGTCGCCCACCTCGCTGGTCGCGCACCACGGCGCACGGCTGCCGCCCGGCACGCGAGACGGGTCCGCCGGACCGTTGACGGCACGGGACAGCCACGCCTACCCTTCCATTATTCGATAATTTGATTCCGCATCTTGGAAGTCATAGACCGGAGCCGCAAGACCGCTCCACCGCGACCCCGACCACGGCACCCTGATGGGAAGCACCGTCGCGAGCAGAACCAGCCATCGACAATGGAGTTGAGACATGAGCATCGTTCTGGGCCCGAACCAGTACGGCAAGGCTGAGAACCGGGTGGTCCGCATCACGCGGGACACAGCCCGACACGAGATCGTCGACCTCAACGTGTCGACGTCACTCCGCGGTGACTTCGCCGACGCGCACGTGACCGGCGACCAGTCCAAGATCCTCCCCACGGACACGCAGAAGAACACCGCCTTCGTCTACGCCAAGAAGCACGGCGTCAGCTCGCCCGAGGACTACGCGCTCGCCCTCGCCGGACGCTTCCTCGACGCCGCGCCCGCGGCGACCGGGGCCCGCATCGAGGTCGAGCAATACGCCTGGGACCGTATCCCGGTCGGCGACGGCGGTCACGACCACGCCTTCGTCCGCCGCGGCGGCGACACGCGCACGACCGTCGTCACGGTCGAACGCGCGGGGGACGCGTCGGCGGGGGCCGCGGCGGGGGCACGCACGACGCACGTCGTCTCCGGGCTCACGGACCTCGTCGTGCTCAAGTCCACCGGCTCGGAGTTCAAGGGATACCTCAAGGACGAGTACACGACGCTCGCCGAGACCGACGACCGCATCCTCGCGACGTCGCTCGTCGCCCGGTGGCGTCACCTCGGCACCGACGTCGACTGGAACAAGTCGTTCGACAGCGTCCGCGAGACGCTCCTCGAGGTGTTCGCGACCACGTACAGCCGCGCCCTGCAGGAGACCCTCCACGCCATGGGCCAGGCCGTCCTCGAGCGGCACGCGGACATCGCCGAGATCAGGTTCTCCGCGCCCAACAAGCACCACTTCCTCGTCGACTTCTCCGCCTTCCCGGACGTCGAGAACAACGGCGAGGTCTTCATCGCCGCCGACCGCCCCTACGGCCTCATCGAGGCGACCGTGCTGCGCGACGACGTGCCGGCCGCACCCGAGGCCTGGCTCGCCACCCCCGGCTTCTGCTGACCGGAAAGGGACTCGACCATGAGCACAGCTGCCACCGGGGCCACGCAGGCCCCTGCCCGGCGTCCCCGCCGGTCGCGCCACCCCGTCGACGAGGTGCTGCCCGCACCGCGGCTCTTCGTCTACGGCTTCCAGCACGTCCTCGCCTTCTACGCCGGCGCGGTCATCGTGCCGATCCTGCTCGCGAGCGCGATCCACCTGTCCACCGAGGAGCTCATCCACCTCATCAACGCCGACCTCTTCACGTGCGGCATCGCCTCGATCATCCAGTCGGTCGGCTTCTGGAAGGTGGGCGTTCGCCTCCCGCTGCTGCAGGGCGTGACCTTCACGGCCGTCTCTCCCATGATCGCCATCGGCCTCGCCGCCGGCGGCGGCACCGAGGGCCTGCTCGTCATCTACGGCGCGGTCATCGTCGCGGGCCTCTTCACCTTCCTCATCGCCCCATACTTCAGCCGCCTGATCCGCTTCTTCCCGCCGGTCGTCACGGGCTCGGTCATCACGATCATCGGCATCGCGCTGCTGCCCGTCGCCGCGGCGGACGCCGTCGGCGGCGCCGGGCCCGACCTCAACCCGTCGAGCGGTCGCAACATGGCGTACGCGTTGGGCACGCTCGCGCTCATCGTCGTCATCCAGCGCGTCTTCAAGGGCTTCATGGCAACCGTCGCGGTGCTCGTCGGCCTCGTCGCCGGCACGCTCGTCGCCTGGCTGCTGGGCGACGCGCACTTCGACAGCGTCTCGGGCTCAGGGTGGTTCGGCGTCACCACACCCTTCTACTTCGGCTGGCCGAGGTTCTCCGTCGCGGCCGTCATCTCGATGGTCGTGGTCATGCTCATCACCGCGGTCGAGACCACCGGTGACGTCTTCGCCACGGGAGAGATCGTCGAGAAGCGGATCGAGCGCGAGGACATCGCGCGTGCGCTGCGGGCCGACGGTCTGGCGACGACGATCGGCGGCGTCTTCAACTCGTTCCCCTACACCTGCTTCGCCGAGAACGTCGGGCTGGTGCGCCTCACGCGGGTCAAGAGCCGCTACGTCGTCGCCATGGCCGGCGCGATCATGATCGTCATCGGTCTCATCCCCAAGGCGGGAGCGGTCGTCGCGGGGATCCCGCACCCCGTGCTGGGCGGCGCGGCACTCGCGATGTTCGCCACCGTGGCCGTCGTGGGCTTCCAGACCCTCTCGCGCGTGGACTTCCACGACCACCGCAACGTCGTCATCGTCGCCACGAGCGTCGGGCTCGCGATGTACGTCACGGCGCAGCCCGACGTCGCCAAGGCGGTGCCCGGCTGGGCGCAGATCATCCTCGGCTCGGGCATCACGCTCGGCAGCATCACGGCCATCCTGCTCAACCTGCTCTTCCACCACGTCGGCTCGACGCGGGGTCCGGCCGTCGCCGGCACCCCGGGCCGGCTCGTCCGCCTCACCGAGGTCAACGAGATGACCCGGGAGCAGTTCGTGGGCACGTTCGGGAGCCTCTTCCAGGGGCCGACCTGGGTGGTCGAGCGGGCCTACGACCAGCGGCCGTTCGCCGACACCAAGGACCTGCGCCAGGCCTTCCAGGAGGCGCTCTTCTCGGCCACCACCGAGGAGCAGCTCGACCTCATCGACGCCTACCCGGACCTCGGGGCCGAGAGCGTCGCAGGCGGTGACGAGGGTGAGGACTCACTGCGCGACCAGGCAGCGCTGGGCCTCACGCGTCTGGACGAGAAGGACCACCTGGAGCTGTCCGAGCTGACGCACCAGTACCGCGACCGTTTCGGCTTCCCGCTCGTCACGTGCGTGCGCGACCGGGACTCCTTCGCACAGGTGCTGCGTCACGGGTGGGAGCGGCTCAACAACTCGCCGAGCCAGGAGCACGCGGCGGCGCTCGTCGAGATCTCGAAGATCGCGGCGTACCGCTTCGACGGCCTCGTCGCCGACGCCAACCCGATCCACAGTGCCCGCACGCGCAGCGTCGACGTGGACCAGATGGCATGAGCCGGAGCACCGACACCAGCACCTCGGCGTCCGCGGGACTCGAGACCTTCAACGACGAGCCGGTGGAGTCCCTGCGACCGCGGCTGCTCGCCTGCCTCGGCGTCGACCGCTGGGCCGACGACGTGCTCGCCGGGCGGCCGTATGCCGGACGTGACGCCGTCCTCGAGGTGGCGGAGCGATCCGCCCGCCACCTCGACGACGCGGAGCTCGCCGCCGCGCTCGCCGGGCACCCCCGCATCGGGGAGCGGGCGAGCGCACCGGAGCACCACGCCGAGCTCTCCCGGCGCGAGCAGTCGGGCGTCGACCCCGCCGACCGCGAGGTCGCCGCGGCCCTGGCCGCCGGCAACGCCGCGTACGAGAAGCGTTTCGACCGCGTCTTCCTCATCCGCGCCGCCGGACGGTCCGCCTCGGAGATCCTCGCGGAGCTGCGGCGTCGGCTCGCCAACGACGACGAGACCGAGCGCGCCGAGACCGTGGCCCAGCTGCGCGAGATCGCCCTGCTCCGGCTCGAGGGGGTGCTCTGATGTCGACCCTGTCGACCCACGTGCTCGACACCAGCACCGGGCGGCCGGCGCGGGACCTCGGGGTCACGCTCGAGTCGGCGTCCGGGGAGGCTCTGGGCGCCGCGACGACGGACGCGGACGGCCGGGTCGGGTCCCTCGGGCCCGACCGGCTCGAGGCCGGCGACTACCGCCTCCGGTTCGAGACCGGCGCCTGGTTCGCCGCCAACGGCACCCGCGGCTTCTACCCGGAGGTCACGATCGCGTTCACGATCGCCGACTCCGACGAGCACTACCACGTGCCCCTGCTGCTCAACCCGTACGGCTACTCGACCTACCGCGGCAGCTGACCTCCGCTCCACCACCCACCGGCCCGAACGTCCTCGTTACGTCGTAAGCCGTTGCAGCGCAACGCTGCTCAAGAGATGGGACGACGGCCTGCGGCCTCTTGACGGAGGACGCGCGTCCCCTTACCGTTTTGCATATCGGAAATTCTTTTCCACATAACGGAAGTTGAGAGATGACGACGAACCAGCACCGCGGCGCACCGGTCGCCCCCGGCGGCCTGCGCTACCTGGCCAACTGCTCGATGCTGTTCACCGAGCTGCCGCTGCTCGAGCGGCCCCAGGCCGCCCGTGACGCCGGCTTCGACACCATCGAGCTGTGGTGGCCGTGGCCCGAGCAGCCCGTGCCCTCTGACCGGGACGTGGAGGCCCTCGTCCGCGCCGTCGAGGATGCCGGCGTGCGTCTCGCCGGGCTCAACTTCTTCGCAGGCGACCTGGCCGGTCCGGACTGCGGGGTGCTGTCGATCCCCTCACGAGTGGGGCAGTTCCGCGACAACGTCGATGTCGCCGTCGGCATCGGTGAACGGCTCGGCGTCGGCGCCTTCAACGCGCTCTTCGGCAACCGCGTCGACGACGCGTCGCCGCAGGAGCAGGACGCCCTGGGCCGCGAGAGCATCGTGGCGGCCGCCCACGCGGCGGACCGCATCGGTGCGACGGTCCTCGTCGAGGCGGTCAGCGGCCCCAAGCCCTATCCCCTGCGCACGGCCGCGGACGCCGTCGCCGTCGTGGACGACGTGCGTGGGGCCGGCGCCCACAACGTCGGCTTCCTGCTCGACCTCTTCCACCTGGCCAACAACGGGGACGACCTCGACGCCGCCGTTGGCACCTACGCCGACCGGGTCGCCCACGTCCAGGTCGCGGACTGGCCCGGTCGCGGGGAGCCGGGGACCGGGCGCCTCGACCTCGACCGTCACCTCACCGACCTCGCTCGGCACGGCTACACCGGGTGGGTCGGGCTCGAGTACGCGCCGACGACCTCCACCCTCGACAGCCTCGGCCGGCTGGGCCTCGCCTCGACGACCGCGCAGTGAGCCGCTCCGCGCGGCCTCCCTCCACCACACCAGACCTCCCAACGATCGCAAGGAGATCGACATGACCAGCATCGCCTTCATCGGGCTCGGCATCATGGGCAGCCCGATGTCCGTGCACCTCGCCAAGGCCGGCCACGACGTCGTGGGCTACAACCTCACCCCCGACCGCTACGCCCCCCTCGTCGAGGCCGGCGGCCGAGGCGCTGACTCCATCGCCGACGCCGTCAAGGCCGCCGACGTCGTCGCGGTCATGGTGCCCGACTCCCCCGACGTGCAGGCGGCGCTGCTCGGCGACGACGGCGTCTTCGCCAACGCGCAGCCCGGCACGCTCGTCATCGACTTCTCCTCGATCCGCCCCGACGTCACCGCCGAGCTCGCGAAGGAGGCCCGCGCCAAGGGCTTTCGTCTCCTCGACGCGCCGGTCTCCGGTGGCGAGGCGGGCGCCCGCAACGCCGCCCTGTCCATCATGGTGGGCGGCGCGGCCGACGACTTCGCCGAGGCGAAGCCGATCCTCGACACGGTCGGCAGCACCGTGGTCCACGTCGGCGGCAACGGCGCCGGCCAGACCGTCAAGGCGGCCAACCAGCTCATCGTGGCCGCCAACATCGAGGCTCTCGCCGAGGCGGTCGTCTTCCTCCGGGCCTACGGCGTGGACCTCGACGCCGCCCTGAGGGTCCTCGGCGGCGGCCTCGCCGGCTCCAAGGTGCTGGACCAGAAGCGCGACAACATGCTGACCGACTCGTTCGAGCCCGGCTTCCGGATCGACCTGCACCACAAGGACATGGGCATCGTCAGCTCCGCCGCACGTGAGGCGGGGGTCGTGCTCCCGCTCGGCAGCCTCGTCGCGACGCTCATGGCCTCCGCCCGCGCCAACGGCGACGGTGGCCTCGACCACTCCGCCCTGCTCCGCGGCGTGCAGCGCCTCTCCGGGCAGCAGCCCGCCTGACCCACAGACCCGCCCCACGGTATACCGCCGCGACACCCAGCCGTCTGCCGGGGGCAGCCACGCAAGGACACGAACATGGCACGCATGACAGCAGCCCAGGCCGCGGTGGAGATCCTCAAGAAGGAGGGCATCACCAACGTCTTCGGCCTACCCGGGGCCGCGATCAACCCGTTCTACAAGGCGATGCAGACCCAAGGCGGCCTGCACCACACGCTCGCCCGCCACGTCGAGGGCGCCTCGCACATGGCAGAGGGCTGGACGCGCGCCCGCGCCGGCAACATCGGCGTCTGCATCGGCACGAGCGGCCCCGCGGGCACCGACATGGTCACCGGGCTCTACTCGGCGAGCGCCGACTCGATCCCCATCCTCTGCATCACCGGTCAGGCACCCGTCGCCAAGCTGCACAAGGAGGACTTCCAGGCCGTCGACATCGCCGCGATCGCCAAGCCGCTGACGAAGATGGCCGTCACGGTCCTCGAGGCCGCCCAGGTCCCCGGCACGTTCCAGCAGGCCTTCCACCTCATGCGCTCCGGTCGACCCGGCCCCGTCCTCATCGACCTGCCCATCGACGTCCAGCAGACCGAGATCGAGTTCGACGTCGACACGTACGAGCCGCTGCCCGTCTACAAGCCGGCCGCGACGCGTCGCCAGGTCGACAAGGCGCTCGACCTGCTCGAGGCCGCCGACCGCCCGCTCATCGTCGCGGGCGGAGGCATCATCAACGCCGACGCGGCCGACCTGCTCGTCGAGTTCGCCGAGCTGACCGGCGTGCCCGTCGTGCCGACCCTCATGGGCTGGGGCACGATCGCCGACGACCACGAGCTCAACGTCGGCATGGTCGGTCTGCAGACGAGCCACCGCTACGGCAACGCGACACTGCTCGCGTCGGACTTCGTGCTGGGGATCGGGAACCGGTGGGCCAACCGTCACACCGGCGACGTCGAGACCTACACCGCGGGCCGCACCTTCGTGCACGTCGACATCGAGCCGACGCAGATCGGGCGGGTCTTCGCCCCCGACTTCGGCATCGTCTCCGACGCCAGGGCGGCCCTCGAGCTGTTCGTCGAGGCGGCACGCGAGCGCCGCGCCGCGGGTCGGCTGCCGAACCGCACCGGATGGGTCGCGGAGTGCCTCGAGCGCAAGCGAAACCTGTGGCGAAAGACGAACTTCGACGTGGTGCCGATCAAGCCGCAGCGGGTCTACCAGGAGATGAACAAGGCCTTCGGCAGCGACGTCCGCTACGTCAGCACGATCGGCCTCTCCCAGATCCAGGCCGCCCAGCTGCTCCACGTCTACCGGCCCCGGCACTGGATCAACGCCGGCCAGGCCGGTCCGCTGGGCTGGACCGTGCCGGCCGCCCTCGGAGTCGCCACGGCCGACCCCGACTCGACGGTCGTGGCGCTGTCGGGCGACTACGACTTCCAGTTCATGATCGAGGAGCTGGCGGTCGGGGCGCAGTTCAACATCCCGTACATCCATGTCCTCGTGAACAACGCGTACCTCGGCCTCATCCGCCAGTCGCAGCGTGGTTTCGACATGGACTACTGCGTCCAGCTCTCCTTCGAGAACATCAACGCTCCCGAGGTGAACGGGTACGGAGTCGACCACGTCAAGGTGGCAGAGGGCTTGGGGTGCAAGGCGATCCGGGTCACTCGACCGGAGGAGATCCTGCCCGCGCTCGAGCAGGCCAAGAAGATGGTCGTCGAGCACCGCGTCCCTGTCATCGTCGAGGTCATCCTCGAGCGGGTGACCAACGTGTCCATGGGCATCTCGCTCGGCACCGTGACCGAGTTCGAGGAGCTCGCGGTCAGCGAGCAGGACGCCCCGACCGCGCTCTACGCGAACCTCGACTGAACCCGACCCAAGGAGCTCCCGTGCCCCGAGTCGTCATCGCCCCGGACAAGTTCAAGGGGACGCTGAGCGCAGCCACCGTCGCGTCGTACCTCCTCGCCGGTGTCCGGGCGGGTTGCCCCGACGCCGAGGTCGTCACCGTCCCGGTGGCAGACGGCGGCGACGGGACCGTCGCGGCCGCCGTCGCGGCGGGGTTCCACCGCGTCCCCGTCCGTGCCAGTGGACCCACGGGAGCGCCGGTGGCGACCGCGTGGGCGAGGCGGGGCGACACGGCCGTCGTCGAGCTCGCGGACGTGAGCGGCCTGGGGCAGCTTCCGGGCGGCGTCTCCGCGCCGCTCACGTCCACGAGCCGGGGCACGGGTGAGGTCATGGCCGCGGCCCTCGACGCCGGATGCCGCCGCCTCGTCGTCGGCATCGGCGGCAGTGCCGGCACCGACGGCGGCGCCGGGCTGCTGCGCGCCCTGGGAGCACGCACCCCGGACGCGGCAGGCCGCCCCGTCTCCGAGGGCGGCGCGGCCCTGGCGGATGTCGCGACGCTGGACCTGACCGGCCTGCACCCGGCGCTCGCCGACGCCGAGATCGTCGTCGCGTGCGACGTCGACAACCCGCTCACGGGTCCGGAGGGCGCGGCTGCCGTCTACGGGCCGCAGAAGGGTGCCACCGCCGAGGAGGTCGACCGTCTCGACACGGCGCTCGGACACTGGGCCGACGTCGTCGCCGCCTCGACCGGGCACGACCTGCGTGACGTCCCGGGTGCCGGGGCCGCGGGTGGGGTCGGCTTCGCGCTCGTGGCCGCGCTCGGGGCGGTCGCGCGGCCCGGCGCCGAGCTCGTCTTCGAGCTCACCGGACTGGTCGACCTGCTGTCCGGCGCGGACCTCGTCATCACCGGGGAGGGATCGCTAGACGAGCAGACGCTGCGCGGGAAGGCGCCGGCCGCCGTGGCGGCGGCGGCGCGCGCAGCGGGCGTCCCTGTGGTCGCCGTCGCCGGTCGCTGCCTCCTGGACCGGGAGACCTGGGCCGCTGCTGGTTTCGCGGACGTCCTGACGACGACCGACGAGGCGGGGTCGCTCGAGGCGTCGCTCGAGGCACCGGGGGCGGCCCTGGAACGCATCGGGCAGCGCCTCGCGCAGTCGCTGAGCGTGGCTCCGGCATGAGGTTCGCACGCGTGGGCCCGCCGGGCTCGGAGCGCCCTGTCGTCGTGACGACGGACGGTACGCTGCTCGACCTCGCCCCGGTCGCGACCGACGTCGACGCCGGCTTCCTGGCCCACGGGATCCCCGCTGCCCGCGAGGCGCTCGAGCGCGACCTGCTTGCTCCCCTGCCTGTTCCCCTGCACGCGGCCGGTCGCTCGCCGGCGAACGGCGCCGGAGGCGTCCCCCGGTACGGACCATCTGTCGCCCGTCCGGGGAAGATCGTCGGCCTCGGCCTCAACTACCACGACCACGCGGCCGTCCTCGGGGTCCCGGTGCCGACCGAGCCCGTCGTGTTCCTCAAGGCGACGAGCTCGGTCTGCGGACCCGACGACCCGGTACGCCTCCTGCCCGGGTCCACGACGACGGACCACGAGGTCGAGCTCGCGGTCGTCGTGGGTCGCCGGCTCACCGACGCCACCCCCGAGGAGGCCCTCGCCGCGGTCGCGGGCTACACCCTCGCCGACGACCTCACCGACCGCGAGCTGCAGCTCGAGCGCGGTGGCACCTGGACGAAGGGCAAGTCCGCCGACACCTACTGCCCGCTGGGTCCGTGGCTCGTCACACCTGACGAGCTCCCGGCGCCGGACGCGACCGGGGTGCGCCTGCGGCTCGACGTGAACGGCCGGCGCCGCCAGGACGGCACGACCGACGACATGGTCCTCGGGGTGGGCGCGGCGCTCTCGTACGTCAGCGCGCTGATGAGCCTCGAGCCGGGCGACGTCGTCATCACCGGCACCCCCGCCGGTGTCGCCATGGCGGCGCCGGAGCCGCGCCCGTACCTCCGCGACGGCGACCTCGTCGAGGTCGACGGAGGGCCCCTCGGCCGACATCGCTCCCCGATCCGGGCCGCGCGGCATACGGTCGGACACGAAGGCCCGACGAAGGAGTCGCCCGCATGGCTCTCGACACGCTGATCCGCGCGCCCCGCGCCGTCGTCGACGGACACGTCACCGCGGCGGTCGTCGGGGTGCAGGACGGCCGCGTGGCCGAGCTCCGCACGGCGCCGACGCTCGCCGAGGTCGAGCCCGCCGCGCGGATGCTCGCGGCGCGGGCCCTCGTCGACCTGGCACCCGACGAGGTGCTCCTGCCCGGTCTCGTCGACACGCACGTGCACGTCAACGAACCGGGGCGCACCGAGTGGGAGGGCTTCGCCAGCGCCACCCGTGCCGCCGCCCGTGGCGGGGTGACGACCATCGTCGACATGCCGCTCAACTCCGTCCCCCCGACGACGACCGTCGAGGCGCTGGAGGCCAAGCGCGAGGTCGCCCGTGGTCAGGCCTGGGTCGACGTCGGCTTCTGGGGCGGAGCCGTCCCCGGCAACGTCGAGGACCTCGGACCGTTGCATGAGCAGGGCGTCTTCGGGTTCAAGTGCTTCCTGCTGCACTCGGGTGTCGACGAGTTCCCGCACCTCGAGCCGGCCGACTTCGAGGCCGCGATGCACGAGACGGCGCGCCTCGGCGCGCTGATGATCGTCCACGCCGAGGACGCACACGTCATCGAGCAGGCCCGTCCGGCGGACGGTCGGGCGTACGCCGCCTTCCTGCGCTCGCGTCCGCGTGGCGCCGAGAACCTCGCGATCGCCCACGTCATCGAGCTGGCCCGGCGGACCGGTGGCCGCGCGCACGTGCTGCACCTGTCGAGCTCCGACGCGCTGCCGATGCTGAGATCGGCGCGCGCCGACGGCGTCGCGCTCGGCGTCGAGACGTGCCCGCACTACCTGACCTTCTCGGCCGAGGAGATCCCGGACGGGGCGACGGAGTTCAAGTGCTGCCCGCCGATCCGCGAGTCGGCGAACCGCGACCGCCTCTGGGAGGGGCTGGCCTCAGGCGACATCGACCTCGTCGTCACCGACCACTCGCCGTGCACGCCCGACCTCAAGGCGTTCGACAGCGGCGACTTCGGCACGGCGTGGGGCGGCATCGCCGGGCTCCAGCTCGGGCTCGCCGCCACCTGGACCGGCGCGCGGGCCCGCGGCCTCGGGCTGCCGGACGTCGTGCGCTGGATGTCCACTGCACCCGCGGAGCAGGTCGGTCTGGCCGCCAAGGGACGGATCGCCGTGGGAGCGGACGCCGACCTCGCCGTCTTCGCCCCCGACGACGAGTTCGTCGTCGACGCGAACGCCCTCCAGCACAAGAACCCCGTGTCGGCGTACGCCGGCCGCACGCTCACGGGCCTCGTGCGGCAGACCTGGCTGCGCGGCACCCCCGTGGACGTCGACGCAGCGCCGCGTGGGCGGCTGCTGCGGAGAGGAGACGCATGAACCAGCCGAGCTACCACGTCCCGTCGGGCGGGTTGCCACCCCAGACCGACCTGACGACCGACCGGGCCGTCTTCACCGAGGCGTATGCCCTCCTGCCCCGCGGGACGATGCGCGACATCGTCACCAGCGCGCTCCCCTACTGGGAGGGGACCCGCACCTGGGTCATCGCCCGGCCGCTGTCGGGGTTCGCCGAGACGTTCTCGCAGTACGTCGTCGAGGTGTCGCCCGGCGGAGGCAGCGACCGGCCCGAGCTCGACCCCGGCGCCGAGGGCGTGCTCTTCGTCGTCGGCGGGTCGCTGCGTCTCCTCGTCGGCCCCGACGGGCAGCTCGACGAGCACGTCATGGAGCCGGGCGGGTACGCGTACCTGCCGGCCGGCGCCCGCTGGCGTCTCAGGGTCGACGCCGACGCGAACGAGCCCGCGACGTTCCACTGGATCCGCAAGGCGTACGAGCCGGTCGACGGCATCGACGCACCGGAGGCGTTCGTCACGCACGAGCGCGACGTCGAGGCCAGCCCGATGCCGGACACGAACGACGCGTGGACGACGAAGCGCTTCGTCGACCCGCTCGACGTGCGTCACGACATGCACGTCACGATCGTCACCTTCGAGCCGGGAGGGGTCATTCCCTTTCCCGAGACCCACGTCATGGAGCACGGCCTCTACGTGCTGGAGGGCAAGGCCGTCTACCTGCTCAACAGGGACTGGGTCGAGGTGCAGGCGGGGGACTTCATGTGGCTGCGCGCGTTCTGCCCGCAGGCCTGCTACGCGGGAGGCCCGGGACGCTTCCGCTACCTGCTCTACAAGGACGTCAACCGGCACCCGAAGCTGTCCAGGCAGTTCCTCTGAACGGAACCAACTATCCACATAGTGGAATAACTGCCGAGCCACACCTTCCCAACGGACTGGGCTGCCGCGTACGATCGATGCAGCGTCCGACCGTTGTTCGGCATGGATAACCAGCGGCTCGGTTCACCCCCCCAACCATGCGGCCGATCGTCGTCTCGACCGGTCGAACCGGTGCTTCGCGCACCACGAGGAGTGGACAATGACGTCTTCGACCACCGCGCCGACCCCGTCGGTCTGCGTCAACGGCGAGCGCATCGACCTCGCCGGTGTGCCGGCCTGGACGAGCGCGCTCGACCTGATCCGGTCGCGTGGCCTGACCGGCGCCAAGGAGGGCTGTGCCGAGGGTGAGTGCGGGGCGTGCTCGGTCCTCGTGGCCCGCCCCGGCAGCGACTCCTTCGGCGGGCGCCGAGGCACTGCGGACGGCACGGCCGACGCCACGGCCTGGACCGCCATCAACGCGTGCCTCATCCCGGCGGCCTCGCTCGACGGGCAGGAGGTCGTGACGGCCGAGGGCCTCGGCGAGCCCACGAGGCTGCACCCCGTGCAGCAGGAGCTGGCCGAGCGCGGCGGCTCGCAGTGCGGCTACTGCACGCCCGGGTTCGTCTGCAGCATGGCCGCCGAGTACTACCGCCCCGGCCGCTGCGACACGGCTCCCGGTCACGACGACGGCAACGAGCACGGCAACGAACACGGCCCCAACGGCTTCGACCTCCACGCCCTGTCGGGCAACCTGTGCCGCTGCACCGGCTACCGGCCGATCCGCGACGCCGCGTACGCGCTGGGCCCTCCTGCCGAGTCCGACCCGCTCGCCGCGCGCCGTCACGAGCCGGCACCGGCGGCCGTCGCCACACGGCTCTCCACGGCGTCCGGCTCCTACGCCCGAGCGGCGGACCTCGCCGACGTCTTCGCCCTCATGGCCGAGCACCCCGACGCGGTGCTCGTCGCCGGGTCGACCGACTGGGGCGTCGAGGTCAACCTCCGCGGCACCCGCGCGCCCCACGTCATCGGGATCGACCGGGTCGAGGAGCTGCGCGGCCTCGAGGTCGGGGCCACGTCCGTCGAGATCGGCGCGGCCCTCACGCTGTCCGAGGTCGAGAGCAGGCTGGACGGTCGGATCCCGCTGCTCGCCGAGGTGTTCCCGCAGTTCGCCTCACGCCTCATCCGCAACGGCGCGACCATCGGCGGCAACCTCGGCACCGGATCCCCCATCGGCGACCTGCCCCCGGCCCTGCTCGCTCTCGAGGCGGCCGTCGTGCTCGCGTCGTCGCGCGGCGAGCGCGAGGTGCTGCTGGCCGACTACTTCACCGGCTACCGCCAGACCGTCCGGGCCGCCGACGAGGTCATCCGTGCGGTGCGGGTCCCGCTGCCGCTCGCTCCTGTGTCGGCCTTCCACAAGATCGCCAAGCGGCGCTTCGACGACATCAGCAGCGTCGCCGTGGGCTTCGCCGTCACCGTCGAGGGCGGCACCGTGCGCAAGGCCCGGATCGGTCTCGGCGGCGTCGCCGCGACCCCCGTCCGGGCACTCGCGACCGAGGCGGCCCTCGAGGGCCGCGCCTGGAGCAAGGAGGTCGTCCGCGAGGCGGCCGCGGTGATGCGCGCCGAGGGCACTCCGCTCGACGACCACCGCGCCAGCGCGGCGTACCGGAGCACGATGCTGGGCACGGCCCTGCTCAAGCTCCATGCCCGGCACGCGACGCAGCAGGAGGTGGGAGCATGAGCCAGCTCTCCGAGCGCCCGACGAACCCCGTTGTGGGACAGACGATCCCGCACGAGGCAGCAACGCTCCACGTCACGGGTCGAGCCCTCTACACCGACGACCTCGTCGGCCGCACTGCCCACGTGCTGCACGCCTGGCCGGTACAGGCACCTCACGCCCGCGCCACGGTGACCGCCCTGCGCGTCGAGCCGGCGTACGCCGTCGAGGGTGTCGTGCGTGTCCTGACCGCAGCAGACGTCCCCGGCGTCAACGACGCGGGGGTCAAGCACGACGAGCCGTTGTTCCCCACCGAGGTGATGTACGTGGGCCACGCCGTGTGCTGGGTCCTCGGGGAGACGCTCGAGGCCGCCCGGCTCGGCGCGGCAGCGGTGGAGGTCGACTACGAGCCGCACCCCGCGATCGTCACGGTCCGCGAGGCCATCGCCGCCGAGTCCTTCCAAGGGGCCCAGCCGCGCCTCGAGCGCGGCGACGTCGGTGCCGGCCTCGCGCGCTCGACGCACGTGCTGAGCGGCGAGCTCGAGTTCGCCGGGCAGGAGCACTTCTACCTCGAGACGCACTGTGCGCTCGCCCACGTCGACGAGAACGGCCAGGTCTTCGCGCAGTCGAGCACCCAGCACCCGAGCGAGACGCAGGAGATCATCGCGCACGTGCTCGGGATCGCGAGCAACGAGGTCACCGTCCAGTGCCTCCGCATGGGCGGCGGCTTCGGCGGCAAGGAGATGCAGCCCCACGGCCTGGCCGCCATCGCCGCCCTGGGCTCCACACTCACCGGGCGCCCGGTTCGTCTGCGGCTCAACCGGACCCAGGACATGACGATGACCGGCAAGCGGCACGGCTTCCACGCCGAGTGGCGGGTCGGCTTCGACGACGACGGACGCCTCCAGGCCCTCGATGCCACCCTGACCGCCGACGGTGGCTGGAGCCTCGACCTGTCCGAACCGGTGCTCGCCCGTGCCCTCTGCCACATCGACAACGCCTACTGGATCCCGGACGTCCGCGTGAACGGTCGCATCGCGCGGACCAACAAGACCTCGCAGACGGCCTTCCGGGGTTTCGGCGGTCCCCAGGGCATGCTCGTCATCGAGGACATCCTCGGCCGGTGTGCACCCCTGCTCGGGATCGACCCCGCCGAGCTGCGGCGCCGCAACTTCTACGTCGAGGGGCAGAGCACCCCGTACGGGCAGACGGTGCGCCACCCCGAGCGCCTCGTGACGGCCTGGGACGGCGTCGTCGCGAGCGGTGAGCTCGACCGACGCCGGCACGAGATCGCGGAGTTCAACGCGACCCACGCCGACACGAAGCGGGCCCTCGCCATCACACCCGTGAAGTTCGGGATCTCCTTCAACCTGACGGCGTTCAACCAGGCCGGCGCGCTCGTGCACGTCTACAAGGACGGGTCGGTGCTCATCAACCACGGCGGCACGGAGATGGGCCAGGGGCTGCACACGAAGATGCTGCAGGTGGCCGCGACCACGCTCGGCGTCCCGCTGCACAAGGTGCGCCTCGCCCCGACCCGCACCGACAAGGTCCCCAACACCTCTGCCACCGCGGCGAGCTCGGGGGCCGACCTCAACGGCGGAGCCGTCAAGAACGCGTGCGAGCAGATCCGGGGGCGGCTGGCCCAGGTCGCGGCCGGGGCCCTGGGCGTCAACCCGCACGACGTGCGCTTCGAGCGGGGCATGGTGCACGCCGTCGGCGACGACGGGGAGCACATCGACTGGGACGACGTCGTGGGCCTCGCGTACGTCCAGCGGGTCCAGCTGTGGGCAGCCGGCTTCTACCGCACCGAGGGCCTTCACTGGGACTCGTCGCGCATGCAGGGCTCGCCGTTCAAGTACTTCGCCTACGGCGTCGCGGCGGCCGAGACGGAGGTGGACGGGTTCACCGGCGCGTACCGCACGCGGCGCGTCGACATCGTCCACGACGTCGGCGACAGCCTCTCCCCACTTGTCGACCTGGGCCAGATCGAGGGCGGCTTCGTCCAGGGCGCAGGGTGGCTCACGCTCGAGGACCTGCGCTGGGACGAGAGCGACCGGCCCTCCCGCGGACGGCTGGCCACCCAGGCCGCAAGCACCTACAAGCTGCCGTCCTTCTCGGAGATGCCCGAGGTCTTCAACGTGTCGCTGCTCGAGCACGCGCACGAGGAAGGCGCCGTCTACGGCTCCAAGGCGGTGGGCGAACCGCCCCTCATGCTGGCCTTCTCGGTGCGGGAGGCGCTGCGCCAGGCGGCCGCCGCGTTCGGCCCGCCGGGGACGAGCGTGGCCCTCGCCTCGCCGGCGACCCCGGAGGCGGTCTACTGGGCCGTCGAGTCCGCGCGCAGCCAGCACGCCGAGGACGGCGAGGCAGAGCGTGCCGCGAGTGCCGCGATGACGCTGGGTGACGGCGCGCCGGCGCCGGACCAGCCTCCGGCCGAGGCACCGCGGATGCGCCCGGAGTCCGAGCAGGTCGCGGCCGGAGCCACGGCCGCAGCCACGGCTGGAGCGGGACGATGAGCTGGGTCCGGGCCGTCGAGGCCCTGCGCGCCCAGCGCCTGCCCGGAGTCCTCGTCACGGTCACGGCCGTGCGCGGTCACGCGCCCCGCGAGGCCGGCGCCAAGATGGTCGTGGCCGCCGACGAGGTCTGGGACACCATCGGCGGCGGGAACCTCGAGGCGACCGCCGTCGACCGCAGCCGGGCGCTCATCGCCGACGGCGCGTTCGCACCCGAGACCCTGACGCTCTCGCTCAGCGACAAGGCACCCGGCGAGCACGGTCAGCAGTGCTGCGGCGGCGAGGTGACGATCCTGCTCGAGCCGCTCGCCGTCGTGCCCGCCGTCGCGATCTTCGGTGTCGGCCACGTCGGGCTCGAGCTGGCCCGCATCCTCGCGAGGCACGACCTCGAGCTGCACCTCGTCGACTCACGCGCCGACCAGGTGGAGCCGGAACGCCTGGCCGTCCTCGACGACGCCGTCGCGCGCATCCACGTGCACCACACCCCGGTGCCCGAGATGGCTCTGGGGCAGGTCCCCGCCGGGACGGACGTGCTCATCATGACGCACGACCACGCAGAGGACGCGGCCCTGTGCGACATGGCCCTGCGCAGCAGCCACCTGGGCTCGATCGGGCTCATCGGGTCATCGGCGAAGTGGCATCGCTTCGAGGTGCTGCTGCGCCGTGAGGGCCACGACGCCGCCGCCCTGGCCCGGATCACGACGCCCATCGGCCTGCCGGACATCGTCGGCAAGGACCCCGCGACCATTGCCGTCAGCGTTGCGGGCGACCTGCTGCGGCGGTTCGCGGCCCGACCGTCCGGCTCGCGTCGCCCGTCAGCCTCGTCAGCCTCGTCGACGTCCCCGCCGTCCGACGGCCGTTCGGAGGTGGCCCGGTGACGATCTACCGCGGCACCTTCTTCGACACCCCTCCCGGCGGCTCCGACGCCCCGACGGGTCACGTTCTGCGTGCAGACGCGGACATCGCCCTTCGCGTCGTCGACGGCACCATCGTCGAACGCGGCGCCTACGCAGACGCCCGCCGCCGCCATCCCGACGAGGACGTCGTCGACCTCAGTGGGGGCCTCGTGCTCCCGGGCCTGGTCGACACCCACGTCCACTACCCGCAGGTCCGGGCGATCGGCGCGCTCGGCATGCCGCTGCTCCAGTGGCTCGACGAGTGCGCGCTGCCCGAGGAGGCGCGGCTCGCCTCGGCGCCCTATGCGCGCGAGGTGGCGACGGAGTTCGTCGCCGGCCTCGTGTCCGCCGGCACGACGACCGCCCTCGTCTTCGGCTCGCACTTCGCGAGCGCCGTGGACGTCCTCTTCGAGGAGGTCGAGCGGGTCGGTGTGCGCGTCACCGCGGGCCTCGTCGTCAGCGACCGTTCGCTGCCCGCGGCCCTGCTCAGCACGCCGGAGCGGGCCTATGACGAGGCGCTCGACCTCGCGCGTCGCTGGCACGGGCGGGGCCGGTCGAGGTACGCCGTGACGCCGCGCTTCTCGTACTCCGCGAGCGACGACCTGCTCGACTCGTGCCGGGCCGTCCTCAAGGACGTCCCGGGAGCGTGGTTCACGTCGCACGTCAACGAGAACCCGGCCGAAGTGGCCGCTGTGGCAGCGCTTTTCGCCGACGCCGAGGATTACGTCGACACCTACGACCGGCACGGGCTCGTCGGCACGAGCACGGTCCTGGCCCACAACGTCCACGCGACCGACCGGGAGCTGGCGATGCTCGCCTCCCAGGGTGCAGCGGTGGCGCACTGCCCGACGAGCAACTCCGCGCTCGGCAGCGGCCTCTTCCCGCTCCGGGCGCACGCCGAGCACGGCGTCCGGGTCGCCCTCGGCTCGGACGTCGGCGCGGGCACCGGCTTCTCGCTGCTCAAGGAGGGACTGCAGGCGTACTTCATGCAGCAGCTCCTCGGCGCCCGGGGTCTGCCGCTCCGGGCGCCGGACCTGCTGCACCTGGCCACCCGGGCAGGTGCCCTGGCCCTCGGGCTCGGCGAGCAGGTCGGTGACCTGTCGGTCGGCAAGCAGTTCGACGCGGTGTGGGTGCGGCCGCTGTCGGGCGACCCGCTCGACGTCGGCCTGCGGCACGCCGCGTGCCCGGAGGACGCCCTCGCCAAGACGTTCGCGCTCGCGGGTGCCTCCGACCTGGCCGGCGTGTGGGTGGGCGGCGACCGGGTCAAGGGCTGAGCCCGCCGGTCAGCGGGCCTCGGCGTCGAGGACGGCCGCGTACGCCGGCAGGGTGAGGAAGTCCGGGAAGTCGTCGGAGACCGCGCTGCCGACGAACAGCCGACGTGCCTCGGCCCACAGGCCGTCGGCGTCGAAACGGTCCCCTCCGACGGCGCTGCGGAGGGCGGCACACTCCTCCTCGACCACGGCCTGGACCAGCTCGGCCGTCACCGTCGTGCCGTCGGCGAGCGTCACGTCGTTGTGGATCCACTGCCACACCTGGGACCGCGAGATCTCGGCGGTGGCGGCGTCCTCCATGAGGTTGTCGATGCCGGCCGCGCCGTTGCCCGAGAGCCAGGCGTGGAGGTACTGGATGCCGACGGACACGTTGCCGCGCAAGCCCTGGAGCGTGCGCTCGCCGGGGGTCCGGGAGACTGCGAGCAGGTCGGAGGCCGTCACCTCCACGTCGTCGCGCTGCCGGTCCAGCTGGTTGGGCCGGTCGCCCAGCGTCTCGGTGAAGACCTCGGCGCACAGGCCGACGAGGTCGGGGTGGGCGACCCAGGACCCGTCGAAGCCGGCCCTCGCCTCGCGGGTCTTGTCCTCGCGCACCTTCGCGAAGGCGCGCTCGTTGGCCTGGGCGTCGCGGCGGCTCGGGATGAACGCCGCCATGCCGCCGATGGCCATCGCACCGCGGCGGTGGCACGTCGCGACGAGCAGGTCGCTGTAGGCCTTCATCATCGGCGCGTTCATCGTCACGTCGTTGCGGTCCGGGAGGGTGAAGGCGGGGCCGGCGTCGCGGAAGTTCTTGATGATGGAGAAGAGGTAGTCCCACCGACCGGCGTTGAGCCCGGCTGCATGGTCTCGCAGCTCGTAGAGGATCTCGTCCATCTCGAAGGCGGCCGGGATCGTCTCGATGAGCACGGTGGCCCGGATCGTGCCGCGGTCGAGACCGAGCACCTCCTCGGTGCGGGTGAAGACGTCGTCCCAGAGACGCGCCTCGAGGTGCGACTC
>NZ_JBPGXG010000084.1:0-20777 GCF_056755255.1 Monashia sp. HAY1-5C
GTGGCCGGCTACACCGTGTACCAGAACGCCGCCTCCATCGTCATCATCGAGCACACGGAGGTCGACCCCTCCTACGAAGGTCGGGGGATCGGCAGCATCCTGGTCCAGCAGGCCTTGGATGACATCCGAGCCAAGGGTGAGCGGAAGGTGCTGGCCGTGTGCCCGTTCGTGCGCAGCTGGCTGGGCAAGCACCATGACTACCGGGACCTGGTCTACGGGGCCACTCCCAGCCGCGTCACCGACTGAGCGGACGCTGCGACCACGGCTGGAATTCGTACGGAAGGAGCGACTCGATGAAGGTGGCAGTGATCGGCGCCGGCGGCGTCGGGGGGTACTTCGGCGCGAAGCTGCAGCTGGCTGGCAACGACGTGCAGTTCGTCGCGCGCGGTGCTCATCTTCGCGCGCTGCGCACGGCTGGACTGACGTTGGTGACGCAGGGGTCGACCCGGCATGTTCCGGCCGTGGCCGCTACCGACGACCTGGGCGAGCTGACCGACCCCGAACTGGTCCTGGTGACCGTGAAGTCCTGGGACACCGAGGCGGTGGCAGCCCAGCTCGCCCCAGTGATCTCGCCTGACACCGTGGTGCTCTCGCTGCAGAACGGCGTCCTCGCCCGGAGCGTGCTGTCCCAGCACGTTCCCGAACGACAGCTCATGGGGGGCGCCGCCTACATCTCGGCCTTCATCACCGAGCCTGGAACGATCACCCATCACGGAGCGCTTCAGCGCATCGTGTTCGGCGAGTTCGACGGCACCGACAGCGAGCGGCTGCGCCTCATCCGGTCCACCCTGGCCGGCGCGGGTGTCGACACGGTCGCCTCGAGTGCCATCACCGAGCTGCTCTGGGAGAAGCTCACCTTCCTCGTCGGCCTGTCGGCCACGACCGCGGTCACGAGGGCCCCCATCGGGGTGGTGCGCAGCCACACCGAGTCGCGGGCGCTCCTGCTGGAGCTCATGACCGAGACAACGACCCTGGGTCAGCGCCTCGGGGTGGACCTGCCCAGCTCGCTGCCTGCGGAACGGCTCGAGTTCTGTGACGGTCTCCCGTTCGACATGACCTCGTCGATGGCCAACGACCTGATGGGCGGTCGACGGCTGGAGCTCGACTGGCTCAGTGGGTACGTGAGCCGGCAGTCCGCGCAGGTGTACCTCGACGCGCCGGCCAACCGGGTGATGACAGCTGTGCTGTCACCGTTCAAGGACGGGTCGAGCGCGCCGGGCGTCGGTGACCAGGCGTGAACCCTCGTTGAGCTCGGAGACGAGGGCCCCGCTGGCCGGCTGTTCCGGGTGGTGCAGGTCGAAGGCCGGCCGTTCGGACCGGATGCGGGGCAGTGACGTGAAGTTGTGCCGGGGCGGTGGGCACGAGGTGGCCCACTCGAGGGAGGCGCCGTAGCCCCACGGGTCGTCGGACTCGACGAGCGGCGCCTTCTTCCACGTCCTCCAGACGTTGTACAGGAAGGGGATCATCGAGGCGCCGAGCAGGAAGGACCCGAGGCTCGAGACGATGTTCGCGGCCTGGAAGCCCTCTTCGGGCAGGTAGTCGGCGTAGCGGCGGGCCATGCCCTCGATGCCGAGCCAGTGCTGGATGAGGAAGGTCGTGTGGAAGCCGATGAACAGCGTCCAGAAGTGGATCTTGCCGAGGCGCTCGTCGAGCATCCGGCCGGTCAGCTTCGGCCACCAGAAGTAGAAGCCCGCGAACATCGCGAACACCACGGTGCCGAAGACGACGTAGTGGATGTGCGCGACGACGAAGTAGCTGTCGGTGATGTGGAAGTCCAGCGCGGGACTGGACATGACGACGCCGGTCAGGCCGCCGAAGAGGAAGGTGACGAGGAAGCCCATCGCCCACAGCATCGGCGTGGCCATGACGACCTTGCCGCCCCACATCGTGCCGATCCAGTTGAAGAACTTCACGCCGGTCGGGACGGCGATGAGCATCGTCATGACCGAGAAGAACGGCAGGAGCACCTGGCCCGTGGCGTACATGTGGTGGGCCCAGACGCTCGTCGACAGGGCGGCGATGGCGATGGTCGCGAAGACGAGGGTCTTGTAGCCGAAGATCGGTTTGCGGGAGAAGACCGGCAGGACCTCGCTGATGATGCCGAAGAACGGCAGCGCGATGATGTAGACCTCGGGGTGGCCGAAGAACCAGAAGAGGTGCTCCCACAGCATCGCGCCACCGTTCGCGGGGTCGAAGATGTGCATCCCGAAGCGCCGGTCACCTCCCAGGGCGAACAGCGCGGCTGCGAGCATCGGGAAGACCAGGATGGCCAGCAGCGAGGTGACCAGCACCGTCCACGTGAAGATCGGCATCCGGAACATCGTCATGCCGGGGGCCCGCAGGCACACGATCGTCGTGATGACGTTGACCGCGCCGAGGATGGTGCCGACACCACCGAGCGCGAGGCCGAAGACCCACAGGTCACCACCGAGCCCCGGGGTGTAGGCGGCATCCGACAGTGGCGCGTAGCTGGTCCAGCCCGCGGCTGCTGGACCACCCGGAGTGAGAAACCCTGCCAGGACGATGACGGCACCGAACAGGTACAGCCAGTACGCGAGCATGTTCAGCCGCGGGAACGCGACATCGGGCGCGCCGATCTGCAGCGGCATCAGGGCGTTGGCGAACCCGGCGAACAGCGGCGTCGCAAAGAGCAACAGCATCACGGTGCCGTGCATCGTGAACAGCTGGTTGAACTCCTGTGGGTTGTCGACGACCTGCAGGCCGGGCGCGAACAGCTCGGCGCGAATCATCAAGGCCAGCACCCCGCCGAACAGGAAGAACACGAACGAGGTGATCAGGTAGAGGTCGCCGATGACCTTGTGGTCGGTGGTGGTCAGCCACCGGACCACGCCAGTGCGCGCGGCCAGCCGCTCAGAGCGCAACGTCGGTGCGGGTACCTGTTGAGGCTTCTGGGTCGTGGTGGAGCTCATCGTGGTCTCTCTGTGGTGCTGCCGGGTCGCCTGTTGACGGGCTCTTGGTTGCGCCCCGCGCTCGCGTCTTAGGGGCGGATGCATGTTGTGCCTATGAGCGCGTTGCCCCGGTCAGTCCGGATGAGAGGACCTGCCGGGTCATAAGATCGAAGGACGTCTCGACACCTGGTTTGACGAGCGCACGTCAGGGCTTGCCCCCGCAGTCGCACCGACCCGGCCCACCTGTCGGCAGGGTCGTGCTTCGTGCGGTCGCTGGTCGTCTTCGCGTGCAGCGCGGCAACCGGACAGAAAGAGGAGACCGATGAAAGCCATCGTGGTGACGGACCAGAGCGCGGGAGCGACCGGGGCGAGGCTCACCGACCACCCCGACCCCTCCCCGGCGATCAACGACGTCGTCGTCGAGGTGCACGCCTCGGGGTACGTCCCGACCGAAGTGGACTGGCCTTCCACGTGGACCACGAGAGCGAGCAAGGACCGTTCGCCCTCGGTCCTCGGTCATGAGGTGGCCGGTGTCGTCACCGCGCTCGGGTACGGCACGACGGGCGTCTCGCTCGGCCAGCGCGTCTTCGGGATCTCCGACTGGCACCGCGACGGAACCCTGGCGGAGTACGTCGCGATCGAGTCGCGCAACCTCGCGCCGCTTCCCGGCGATGTCGACTTCACTGTGGGCGCGAGCCTGCCCATCTCCGGGCTGACGGCCTGGCAGGGCCTCTTCGTTCACGGCCGGTTCGAGGCTGGCCAGAGCGTCCTCGCGCACGGTGCGGCGGGCGCCGTCGGGACCATGGTCAGCCAGCTTGCCCGTGAAGCCGGGGCGTACGTCATCGGCACCGGGCGCGGAGGCGACCGCGCCAAGGCCCTCGACTACGGCGCGCACGAGTTCGTCGACCTCGAGAACGACTCGCTGGAGGACGTCGGGGGTGTCGACCTCGTCTTCGACGTCATCGGTGGCGACATCCAGAAGCGGTCCGCCGCGCTCGTGCGTGCCGGTGGGACGCTGGTGTCCGTCACCGGACCCGTGGAGGCCCGTCCCGCCGAGGGGCTGGCCGTCGACTTCGTCGTCGAGGCAGACCGCGCACAGCTGACGGAGATCGTCCAGCGAGTGCGGGACGGCCGCCTCCGGACGAACATCGGAGACGTCGCATCGCTCGACGACGCCGTCGCGGCCCTCAACCCGACTCGGCGACGCCAGGGCAAGACCGTCATCCGTGTCAGGCCCTGACGTAACTGGACTCAATCGTCCACTTCGGTGATGCTGGGCCCCCTCCGACCCCAGGGCAGATGAGCTCTTCGGCGCGGGGTGAGACGCCTCCAGGCCTGCGACAGCGACACGTCGTCGTTGAACCAGGCTGCTGTACAGACCCGATCTTCGGGACCCACAGGAAGGCTTGACGTGACGCACACCGTCGCTGAGTCCCTGACGCCCGCGCCACGGGCCGCCTCGCTCCGGCTCGGATTCGTCTCAGGCGTGCTGGCGCTCATGTCGGCGTTCGCCGCCGCGGGCTCCACCATCCCGCTGTTCAACATCTACCGGGCCGAGGACGGCTTCACGAACGCCGGCATCTCATTGACCGTTGTCGCCTACTCGGCCGCGACCCTGGGTGCGCTGCTGGTTCTGGGACGCCTGTCGGGCTACGTCGGCCGTCGCCCCGTGGCCATCGCCAGTCTCGGGCTCATCGTCCTTGGCTGCGTGCTGCTGCTGAGCGTCCACGACATCGGAATGCTGGTCGCGGGTCGGCTTCTGATGGGGCTCGGCGGCGGCCTCGCCAGTAGCAGCCTGCCGCCGTACATCGTCGACACGGCGCCGGCCAAGCCGCAGTGGCTGGCCTCTGTCGCCTCCAGCCAGACCATCATGCTCGGGCTGGCGCTCGGCGCGGTCGCCTCTGGTGCCCTGGTGCAGTTCGGCCCGTGGCCACGCGACCTCATCTACGTGGTGGTCATCGTCTTGCTGCTGGTCTCCGCTGCCCTCATCGCCGTCAGCCCCGAGACAGTCACTCGCTGCCCGGGCGCCTGGGCGTCGCTGCGGCCCAGTGTCCGGGTGCCGGCGCGGGTGCGGAGACTCCTGCCCGTCTCAGCCGCGGTCTTTCTCGGCACGTGGGCGACCGGTGCCTTCTACCAGGCTTTCGTACCCGGCCTGGTCCAGGACCAGCTCGGCACGCACAGTCCGCTGATCCTCGGCCTCGTCTTCGCCGCCTACATGGGTCCCAGCGCCTTGGGTTCGCCGCTGGGTGGGCTGTTCGCCCCGGCGACGGCGCAACGGATCGGGATGACGGCCTTCGTCGTCGGGTGGGCCGGTCTCGTGACGTCGACGACTGTCGGAGCGCTGCCGGTGTTCATCGCGGCAACGATCGTCGCGGGTGCCGCGCAAGGCGTCGCGATCAGTTCCGCAGTCCGCGGCCTGATCTACGGCAGCTGCCCGGCTGACCGGGCGCCGATCTTCGCCGTGGTCTATCTGCTCAGCTACAGCGCGGCGACGTTCCCGAGCCTGATCTCCGGCGAGCTGTCCCACACCGTGCCGCTGCCAGAGATCGTGATGGGGTACGGCGTGTTGGCGCTCCTGACTGCACTCATCACCCTCGTGGCGGTTCGCGACCCGCACGACGAAACCGGCTAGCCCGCGTGCGCACTTCGTGAACTCTCCTACGGCCGAAGGGAACCGCGTTGCACTTCACCGGCGACGCCATGGCATGACGTGACGCCTTCTGCTGCGCAAGCCAATGTGAGGGTCTTCGCGCGGAGCCGGTGGCAGGTCCAACCCCCAGGCATCTCAACGAGCGTTGTCGAGGTTCTTCTCGGCGCGGTCGCGGATGCCCTGGAGCATGCGTCGCATCATCGGGTAGTCGGCGAGCTCCATGAGCGCCAACGTGACCGGCGCCAACGGGCGGTGCCACTCGTACAGCGTCCGAAGCCGCGCGACCACCCGTGTCCGCCCCGGCCCGAGCTCCTCCAAGCGCCAGGCGAAGGTGCGGTTCGGGGTGCGCCACAGCAGCCACGACGGCTCCACGAAGCCGTCGACCACGAAGGCAGTCCGCTCGGAGGGGTAGGGCACCATGGGCAGCCACTGACCCACGTGGAGGTCTTGGAGCTGGGGGACCACTTCACGGAGGCTGGGGCGCCCGAAGTTGTCCAGCAGGTCGGCGGCGTACCACCCGGCCCGGCGGTAGCCGACCTGCACGAGCCAGGGCCACACCTGCTCGCGCGCGGCCTCGATGGTGATCGCCCGGGTGGTGCAGTACTGGGCCCGGGGAAGCAGGTCGTCCCCCGGCATGTCCGATGCCACCTCGACCTCGGTTGCGCCCCACGTGAGGTGTCGGCGCCGGTGCGCCGGAGCGGTCAGGATGCGCGGCAGGTCCTCGAGCGCGTCCCTGAGCTGTCCGCGCAGCCCAGCACCGATGCGTGGAGGTTCCCACGAAGCCGGCCCGTCAGGGCCGCCGGAGCCGACGGCGACGACAGGCACGGCCCCGCTCCGGCTCTGCGGGGACACTGCCTTGCCTGCCTGCTCCATGACGAAGCCCTCCCGGTCGAGGTGGATGCCTGGTCGGTGCGCCGCACCGCGCGGCCACCTCCACCTCCCCGACCACCTGGGGGAGCCGGGTGTGACGACGCTGCCTTCAGACCGTGCCCGGTCCCGGCTTGCGGTCAGCCGGGGCCGCAGGCAGGCGCGTCACCCGTTCCCCGGGCCTCCAGACGAGGTGGTAGTCCGTCTGCGCACCCGAGGGGCCGTCCGCCCGCTCGTGCCAGCCCGTCGACTCGCGGCGCGCCAACGCGCACTCCAGCGTCGCTCGGGCCGCGAGCGTCGCTGCCCGAAGATCGAAGGCGACCGCCGTCCCGGCGGCGGGCGCGGGCCCCGGACGCCGGCCGGGGCGCGTCGCCCGCTCCTCAACCTCGAAGACCACTGTCAGCGCAGACAGGAGCCCGTCGCGGTCCCGTCGCGGTCCGGCATGCTCGGTCATGACGGCGCGCACCCGCGAGAGCAGGGCCGGTCCGTCCTGGCTGCCGACCGAACGAGCGGCAGAGTCCACGCCGCGCTCGGCCACCTGCACGGCTGCGCGCTCGGCTGCACGCGACCGCTTCGCGCTGGTGAAGCCGGCGCTGGACACCGCGGCCGAGAGCGCAGCCAGATCGAGCCCTCCACGCTCCGACGCGGTGCCGTGGCCCTCCGGGCAGCGGGCGCCGCCCACGCCTGCTGCCAGCTCTCCTGCCACGAAGAGGCCGGCGACGTCCGTCGCCCCGTCCCGGGAGCGCACGCGCACGCCGCCGAGGGTGCGGCTGGTGGCCGGCGCGACCTCGAACGGGTCCTCGGTGATGTCCCGCGACTGGTGCCGCGAGACGGCGGCCGCAAGCGCGGGGAGCGCCGAACGGACGGTGCTGCTCGGCAGGTGCGAGAGGTCCATCCAGACGCCTCGGTCGGTCGAGCCGCGGCCGTGCCTGATCTCGTCCCAGGCCGCGCAGGCGAGGCGCTGGTGCGGTGCGTGCTCGAGGAGGGCCGGCTCGTGGCGGCTCATGAACCGCTCGCCGCGGTTGTTGAGCAGCCGCGCGCCGAGGACCGTTGCGTCATCGGCCACCACGCCCACCACCGTGCCGCCTTGGTCGAGCAGGCCGAACGGGTGGAACTCGACCATCTCAGCGTCCTGCACCGCGGCCCCCGCGCCCACGGCCAGGGTCAACCCGTGGCCGTCGTGGCCCGGCTCGCGCGGCGTCGACCTGCTCCAGACCCGGGAGTGGCCGCCGGTGGCGAGGATGACGGCGTCCGAGCGGAGGCGGTAGCGGGAGCCGTCCGCGAGGCTGAAGCCGTACGCACCGAACACCGCACCGTCGTCGACGAGCAGCGCGGTGACGTGCACACCCGGCAGCGTGGGGACGCGCAGCCGTCGCGGCTGCTGTGCCGACACCGCATCCATCCGCGTGCCGCCGGGCTCGTCGACCAGGAGCGAGGAGATGCCGCGATCGGACAGACCGACCGCCGCTCGACGTGCAGCGGCCCCGGAACCGATGACCAGCACGGATGTTCTGATCTGGTGCTCGACTGGCACACGGACTCCCGGGTCGTCACTGGGCTACCTGCTGCCCGACCGGGGGAGTGTCCCTGTTGTGACAGGACCGGTAGCCTCGGCGCGTAGACGCCAGATGCAGGAGCCGACCCACGCATGAGCGCCACCCCTCTGCCACGCATCCTCGGACGCCGCCGGGAGCGTCGAGTGCTCGACACCCTCCTGGGCCGGCTGCGCGCAGGGCACTCGAGCGTGCTCGTGCTTCGCGGCGAGGCCGGCGTGGGCAAGTCGCTCCTTCTCGAGCACCTCGTCGCGCAGTCCTCGGGGCTGGCCGTCACACGTACGCAGGGCGTCGAAGCCGACATGGAGATGACCTTCGCGGCACTGCAGCAGGTCTGTGCGCCCTTCTTCGACGAGCTGCCCCGCCTGCCTGTCCCGCAGCGCGATGCCCTGACTGTCGCCTTCGGAATGGCGCTCGGCCCGCCCCCCGACCGCTTCCTCGTCGGGCTGGCCGTGCTCTCCCTGCTGACCCGGGCATCGGAGTCGCGACCGGTCCTCGTCGTGGTCGACGACGCCCACTGGCTCGACCAGAGCTCCCTGAGGACTCTGGAGTTCGTATCTCGACGGCTGCTCGCCGAGGCGGTCGCGGTCGTCTTCTCGGTGCGGACGCACGAGGGTCGGGACCTGCTCGTCGGGCTGCCCGAGCTGGCCGTGGAGGGCCTGCCCGAGGAGGACGCCGGCCGGCTGCTGGACGGTGCGATCGAGGGACCGTTGGACCCGGCCGTGCGCTCCCGGCTGGTCGCCGAGACGCACGGCAACCCGCTCGCGATCCTGGAGCTGTCCCGTGGCCGTACTGCGGGCGAGCTGTCCTACGGCCTGGACCTCGAGAGCCACGAGGGGCCGTATGCCGGCAGGTCGGCCCCCGACGTGGCCGCAGGACGCTGGTGGGCTCCGACGAGCGCCTCGGCCCGGCACTCGCGGTTGTCCTCGATGGTGACCGAGGACTTCCGGCAACGTGTCGAGGCGCTGCCCGACGACACGCGAACCCTCCTCCTGCTCGCAGCGGCCGAGCCGGTCGGCGACCTGAGGCTGCTGGTCCGGGCGGCCGAGCTGATGGGCGTGCCCGTGGATGCCGGCCCGGCGAAGACCGCCGGGCTGATCAAGTTCGGCAGGCCCGTGCAGTTCCGGCACCCGCTGGCCCGTTCGGCCGCCTATCTCGCCGCTGACCCCTCCGAGCGCCGGCGCGCCCACCGGGCTCTTGCCGATGCGACGGACAGCCGCGACGACCCCGACCGCCGCGCCTGGCACTCCGCCATGGCCGTCGACGGAGTGGACGAGTCGGTGGCTGCCGACCTCGAGGCTGCTGCCGAACGTGCCCGGCAGCGTGGTGGTCTGACAGCCGAGGCGGTCCTGCTGGAGCGTGCTGCCGAGCTCACGCCCGACCCATGGGTGCGTGGCCGCCGCGCCCTCTCGGCGGCCGAGGCGCACTTCTCGGCCGCCTCGGGGGAACGAGCCGGCGAGCTGGCCTCCCTGGCCGACGTCTGTCCGCTCACGCCGCTGGACCGCGCGCGCCTCACTCGCCTGCGGTCGCGAGTCCTCTTCAGCCGCAGCCGCACCGACCAGGCGGTACCGCTCATGCTCGAGGCCGCTTCGGCCTTCTCCGACGCCGGCTCCCCGCTGGCACGGGAGACCTATCTCGAGGCGATCAGTGCCTGCGTCTTCTCGGGTCGGGTCGAAGGGGATACCGGAGCTCGGGCGGCCGCGGTGGCGGCACGCGGCTCGGGCGCACCGGCGTCCGCGTCCGAGGCCTCCGACCTGCTGCTGGACGGGGTCGTGGCGGTGCTCGTGGACGGTGTGGAGAGCGGCCTGCCCCTCCTCTACCGCTCGCTGGACCCGCTGCTGCACGAGGAGCTCTCGAGTCGAGAGGCCGTCATGCGCTGGCTGCTGTCGGTGCCTCTCGCCCTCGAGAGCTTCATCCACCATGCCTGGGACCTGCCCGCCTGGGAGGCGCTGTCGTTCCGCGCCGTCCGGCTCGCGCGGGACATCGGCGCCCTCAGCGTCCTGCCCGCCGCGCTCATCTACGCCGCCGGCGTCCACATCCACCGCGGTGACCTCGAGCTCGCCGCCGGCATGATCGAGGAGGCCGACGGCATCACCGCCGCCACCGGCAACGCCCCGCACGCCTACGCGAGCCTGGTGCTCTCTGCCTGGCGAGGCGACGAGGCGCAGGCGGCGCGAGCGGTCCAGGCGGCCCAGCAGTCGGCGGTCCAGCGCGGCGAGCGGTCGTTGATCGGTGCCGCCGGGTTCGTGCGCTCGGTGCTCGACAACGGCCTGGGCAGGCACGACGAGGCCCTGGCCGCGGCGCGGGCGGCGGCCGACCGGGACGCCTACAACTTCGTCGGCCTGTCACTGGTGGAGCTGGCCGAGGCCGCCGTCCACCTGGGCGAGACCACCGTGGCGCGCGAGGCGCTCGCCCGGCTGCAGGCCCGAGTTCGCGGCACCGTCGCCGGCTGGGCCGGTGGGGCGCTGGCACGCACCACAGCCCTCGTCGACGGCGGAGCATCTCCCGAGCCGCTCTACCAGCTGGCCATCGAGGAGTTCGCCCGTGACGGGGTCACCGTCGAGGTGGCCCGCACCCACCTGCTCCTCGGCGAGCACCTGCGGCGCCGGTCGCAACGCAAGGCGGCTCGCGAGCACCTGCGTACCGCGTTCGAGATGTTCGAGCAGATGGGCGCCCTCGCCTTCACCGAGCGCGCCCGCCGCGAGCTGCAGGCGACCGGCGAGCACATCAGCGTCAGGACGACCGGACCCGTGCAGACCCTGACGCCGCAGGAGAGCCGCATTGCCGACCTCGCCGCCGCGGGCCTCACCAACCCCCAGATCGGCGCAGAGCTGTTCCTGAGCCCGCACACCGTCGAGTGGCACCTCCGCAACGTCTACACGAAGCTCGACATCGGTTCCCGGCGCGAGCTCCACGGCAGGCTCGCCGCCCGGCGGCCGTCGCCGACGGCCCCCTAGCCAGGCGGGGCCCCGGCCGGCCCGCACCCGTGGGCCCGTAGCCACTGGGCCCGTAGCCACTGGGCCCGTGGCCACTGGGCCCGATTCCCGTGGCCCCGTGGTGGCGGGAGACCACGCAGTGTCCCCCGGGGTCGGCCACGGGGTTCAGGGGCGCGACGTCCCCACGCGCGGGCGGACGGTGAAGGCACGGCCGAACGGCCGTGCCGCCGCCTGAAGGAGCCGAGCCCATGCCCCCCTCGAGAACCACCCCCGTGCCGCCGGTCCCGACCCTTCCCGTCGAGCCGGACGGGGAAGAGATGGCTCTGGCGCTGCAGGTGTTCCTCGACGAGCGGCCCCGGCTGCTCACGATCGCGCGCCGCGTCACCGGCCACGCCCACACGGCGGAGGACATCGTCCAGGACGCCTGGCTCAGGTGGCAGCGCGCGGACCGGTCGTCCGTGCAGAACCCCGCCGCCTTCCTGACCACCGTCACCACCCACCTGGCGGTCAACCACGTGGTCTCCGCGCCCCGGCGGCGCGAGCGGCCCTGCGAGCTCCCCGGTCGGGAGCCCGGCACGCCCGGCGTCTCGTCCGAGAACCAGGCCCACGAGCTCGTGGAGCGCACCGAAGAGCTCGAGACCGCTCTCGACGCGTTGCTCGCCTCCCTGTCGCCGACGGAGCTGTCCGCATACGTGCTCCGGAAGGGCTTCGACTACTCCTACGAGTCGATCGCGCAGCTGCTGCGCACCAGCGCGCCCAACTGTCGCCAGCTCGTGCGCCGGGCGCAACCACGGATCGGGGCGGCCACGCAGCGCCCCGTGGACCCGGCCGTGCGCCGGCGGCTGACCTCCGGGTTCCTGCACGCGGCACGGACGGGGGAGACCTCGCCCCTGGAGGCCGTGCTACGGGACGTGGTCGGCGCCGCACCGGCTCAGCGGGCACGGGAGCGGGCTGCCTGAACGCCGTATCATGACGGCAGCATGAGCAGCTGCATCTTCGCCGGACATGCACGCGCGCCGTCGCCGGGAACCGGGCACGTGCTCGGCGTGCTGCCGTGGCCCCGTCGGTGAGCGGCCCTTACCGGCGCCAGGGGCGGCTGCTGGGGCGGACGGTGGAGTGCGCGGAGCTCGACCGGCGCCTGACGGGGCTCCGCGCCGGAGGTAGCGGCGCTCTCGTCCTGCAGGGTGAGCCGGGGATCGGCAAGACGGCCCTGCTCGAGCACCTCTCACGGAGGGCCGTCGGGTGTCGTGTGGTCCGCATCGCCGGCAACGAGGCCGAGGCGGAGCTGGCGTTCGCGTCCCTCCATCAGGCCTGCGCACCCTTCCTCGACCGGCTCGACCGGCTCGCGGAGCCGCAGCGGCTCGCCCTCGAGGGCGCGTTCGGGATGCGTGCCGGACCTCCGGCGGAGCGGTTCCTCGTCGGCCTCGCCGTGCTCGCGCTGCTGACCGATGCGGCCCGTGAAGCGCCGCTGCTGTGCCTGGTCGACGATGCCCAGTGGCTCGACCAGGTCTCGAGCCAGACGCTGGCCTTCGTGGCGCGCCGCCTGCGGCTCGAGCGGATCCTCTTCGTGTTCGCCGTGCGAGCGACCACCGGGCCGTACCCGTTCGCCGACCTCCCGCACCTGACGGTCGACCGGCTCGGCGACCACGACTCCCGCGAACTGCTCGCGACGGCCACTCCCGCAGGTCTCGACGAGCGGATCCGCGAGCGCCTCCTCGCCGAGGCGAGGGGCAACCCGCTGGCCCTGACGGAGCTGCCCAAGGTGGTCTCGCTTCCCGGGCTGCTGGAGCGCGACGAGGCGCGGTCGTTCGAGTCGACGGCCACCCAGGTCGAGCAGTCGTTCCTGCTGCGCCTGGAGGCGCTGCGCGAGGACACGCAGCGGTTCGTGACGCTGGCCGCCGTGGAGCCCGTCGGTGACCTGGCCCTCCTCGAACGCGCCGCACGGGCGCTCGGCCTGGAGGTGGACCGCGTGGCCGACGAGGCCCAGGCGACCGAGCTGGTGCACGTGCGGCCGATGGTGCGCTTCCTGCACCCGCTCGTTCGGTCAGCCGCCCTGCGCAAGGCCAGCCCGGAAGAGCGACGCGCCGCCCACCGGGCGCTCGCCGACGCGATCGACCCGCGCGAGGACTTCGACCGCCGCATCTGGCACCTCGCCTACGCCACGTCCGCGCCCGACGAGAGCGTCGCCGCCGACCTCGAGGCGGCTGCCGGGCGCGCCCACGCTCAGGGCGCCGTCGCCGCCGAGGCGGCCCTGCTCGAGCAGGCCGTCCTGCTGACGCCCGACCCGGGACGCCGCAGTCGGCGTGCCCTGGCCGCCGCGAGTGCCAAGGCGCAGGCCGGCCAGTACGACACGGCCCTGGAGCTGCTCGACACGGCGCAGCTCCTGGTGCTCGACGAGGACGCGCACGCCATGGCGGAGCTCGTCCGCGGCCGGGTGCTCTTCGCGTCCAGGAGCGCGAGCGCAGGCCTGCCCGTGCTCGTCGGCGCGGCCAAGGCCCTCGAGGCACGGATGCCCGACCTCGCCCGTGACACCTATCGCGACGCGCTCTACGCCGGGCTCACTGCGGGGCGGCTGGACGACGACAGCGTGCTGCAGCAGGTGGCGCAAGCGGTTCGCTCGATGCCCGAGCCGACGAGGGCATCGCGTGCCGACGCGTTGCTGCGCGGCCTCGCCACGGTCGTCGCCGACGGCTACGGCGCGGGTGTCGGCTCCCTGCGCCACGCGATCCGCGACTACACGAGGCATCCGGTGGACACGAACGAGGCCATCGCGTGGCTGCCGCTCGCCTGCCGGATGGCCCATGACAGCTTCGAGTTCGACGCATGGTCGACTCTCTCGGAGACCCTCGTCGCCGCGTGCGAACGCTCCGGGGCGCTGTCCGTCATGCCGTCCGCGCTGCTGCTACGCCTGTCCAACCGGGTGTACGCCGGCGAGTTGGGCACCGCCGCCGCGCTCGCCGAGCGTGCCGCCGACATCGGCGACGCCTACGGCGGGGCGTTCTTCGCCGGCTACAGCGCCATGGTGATGACGCCGTGGCTCGGCGACGAGGAGGCCACCCTGCGGGTGCTGCGCTCGGTCACCGGCGACCGGGGGCTCGAGGGAGAGGGCAAGGCCACGTCCGCGACCGCCTGGGCGGCCGCCGTCCTCTACAACGGTCTCGGCCGGTTCGAGGAGGCGTTCGCGGCCGGAAGGGCCGGTATCGCGCACCTTGCCGAGATGGGCCTGTCCACCTGGTCGGTCGTCGAGATGGTGGAGGCGGCCTCGAAGCTCGGCATCCGCGACGACGACGTCCGTGGGGCCGTGGACTACCTGCAGGGCCTGGCCGCCGCGGCGCAGACCGACTGGGCGCTGGGGGCCGCCACTCTCGTCACGGCCCAGGTGACAGGCGCCAGCCGGGCGGAGGCGGTGTTCCGGGAGGCCATCTCGCACGCCGAGCGCACGGGCGTGCACATGCTCACTGCGCGAGCCCACCTGCTCCTCGGCGAGTGGCTGCTCGAGCACGGCTCCCGCACCGAGGGACGGCCCCATCTGCGCAGGGCTCACGACATGCTCTCGCGTTTCGGGGCGCACGGGTACGCCGCTCGGGCTGCCCGGGGGCTCGCCTCCAGCGGCGCCCCGGTCGAGTCGCCACGCAAGGCCAGCGGTGTCCCGCTCACCGGCCAGGAGCAGCAGATCGCCGCGCTCGCCGCCGACGGCCTGACCAACCCCCAGATCGCAGTCGCCGTGCACCTCAGCGCACACACCGTCGAATGGCACCTGCGCAAGATCTTCACCAAGCTCGGCGTGCGATCGCGCCGCGAGATCGCCGGGGCGCTCGGGGCGCTCGGGAGCTCCGGCGTGCCTGGCGAGGCCGACGGCCGGCGCGGGGAGCACCTCCGGGCCGGCCGGCCCCCGGTGGACTAGCCCGGTCGGCGAGGGGCCCGAGGGGACGCTCGCGCACCTCCCGGCCGCTCGGGCCACTGGCCTCACGACCCGTCCACTGTCACAGGTGCGGCACGTGTCCGGTCGACCTCGGAGCGGGGCCTCTGGCCCCGACCGTCACGAGGAAGGAACGACCATGGACGAGCTGGAGAACCTCGAGGTGCAGGTGGACGCGGAGCTGGCGCTCGTCGAGGCAAGTGTGGACCCCGTCGGGGAGGACGAGCCGGAGGCGGCCCCCTACGCGGCCCGTCTGCACTCGCTGCACGCAGCCGTCATCTCGCTCGAGTCGGGCCAGCGACCCACTCCCTGAGCCCCGCGCACCGCAGCCCCGGAGCAAGACCCTGTGTGCCTCCCGCGGTCCCGCGCCTTCGGGCGTGTGGCCCCGCGGGAGGCGCAGCACGTTCGCCGATGCGTCACTGGTCGCTCACGCCGCCGGCCCGGACCGCGCCTCGGCCGGGCCCGCGCCGGCGAGCCAGTCCCTGAACGACGTCCGGCTCTGGCGCCATCGGGGCAGCAGCGCCTCCGAGTCCGGATCCAGGACCGCGTCGAGGTAGCGGGCGTTGCCGTCCGCCACGACGGGGCGGCGGTCGCTGCCAGCTTCGAGGACCTGGCGGGCCAGCTCGTCGAGGAAGTGGATCTCCGGACCCGCGATCTCGAAGGCGCCGTTGATCGGAGCGCCGAGTGCGAGTCGGCACAGCCGCGAGACGACGTCCGTCGCGGCCACCGGCTGGACGCGTACGGGTGGCAGGTGGACCGCGTGCGTCGTCGACGCGCGCTCGACGAGCAGGGGGAGCGTCTCGTGCAGGACCGTCGTCCGCAGGACGCTGTGCGGTGTGGTCGCCGCGAGGACGAGGCGCTCCTGGGCCGCCTTGCTGCGGAAGTACGGGCTGTCGATGCGGTGCGCGCCCAGCGCCGAGAGCATGACGTGGTGGGCCACGCCGAACCGCTGCCCGGCCCACAGGATGTTCGTCGTGCACGTCTCGAAGAAGGCCGCCGGCGGCTCGTCGTCGTACGGCGACCATGACACGTTGGTGACGTCGATGACGACGTCCGCGCCGTTCACCGCCTCGGCGAGTCCCTGCCCGGTGTACGCGTTCACCCCGGTTCGCCGGGTCGCCACGCGCACCTCGGCGCCGTGGTCACGCAGCCGCGCCACGAGCTTGGAGCCGACGAGGCCGGTGCCACCGACCACCACGGCGATCATGACGCGCCCCGGCTCGCAGTGCGGATGTCGCGGCCGCGGCAGCGGTCGCGCCTCGGCTCCGGGCCTTCGACGCCCTGGTGCTGGTGAGCGGCTCCTTCGGCCGGAAGTGCGGGTCCCATCTCTGCTCCTCGAGGTAGTTCGGGTGGCTTCCCGGGTCTCGACCGTGCGAGCGGGCCGGGCGTGACGCCCTTCCTCCGGTGGCTCACCTGTCACGCGGTGGCGACCTCCCCGGTCAGAGGCACGCACGGAGGCAGGTCGAGTCGCAGGTAAGGACGGGACGAACCGGGTTTCACCGGGGCGGCGCAGCCGCCAGTCCGGAAGCAGAGAGCGACTGGTCCCACTCGTCACCCTCCTCTGTCACATCCGCGGGCTCGCCGCGGTCACACCAACGCAGACATCAACATCCAGAGAGGTGAACCCCCATGAAGATCGTCGTCATCGGCGGAACGGGCCTGATCGGCTCGAAGGTCGTGCGGACGCTCGACGAGCACGGGCACGAGGCGGTCGCGGCCTCCCCGCAGACCGGCTGCAACACCATCACCAACGAGGGGGTCGAGGAGGCGCTCGCCGGGGCCGACGTCCTCGTTGACGTGACGAACTCCCCGTCCTTCGCCGACCAGGACGTGCTGGACTTCTTCACGACCTCGACGACCAACCTCGTGGCAGCCGCGCGTGAGGCCGGGATCGAGCACTACGTCGCCCTCTCGGTCGTCGGCTGCGACCGCCTGCCCGAGAGCGGGTACCTGCGAGCGAAGGTGGCCCAGGAGAGGCTCATCGCGGACTCCGGGATCCCGTACTGCATCGTGCGCGCCACGCAGTTCTTCGAGTTCAGCAAGGCCATCGCCGACTCCGCGACGGTCGACGGACAGGTGCACCTGCCGACGGGGGAGTACCAGCCCATGGCCTCCGACGACGTGGCTGCCGCCGTGGTCCGTCAGGTCGAGGCCGAGCCGGTCAAGGGAGTCGTCGAGACCGGTGGGCCCACGAGGTACCGGATGAGCGACTTCATCGCCATGAACCTGAAGCGGCTCGGTGATTCGCGCGTCGTCGTGGGTGACCGGCACGCGCAGTACTTCGGCACCCAGATCGACGACGAGAGCCTCGTGCCCGGGCCCGACGCCGTGCTCGGCGAGATCACCTACGAGCAGTGGGCTGCGTCGAACGCCGGCTGACTCCCTCTCGGCCCGCTCCGACGTCTCGGTCCGCCGTGACGTCGGGGCGGGCTCGTCTCGTTCGGCGACACAGTGATCCGCAAGGAGTGGAGGCAGTCAGGTGACCGTGCAAGCACGCCCGCGGCGTCGACCCATGCAGGCACGGCGCCTGGACGAGGCCCACCGCACCGCCACGCCGCTCGAGCTGCTCTTCGACCTCACGTTCGTGGCGGCGGTGTCGCAGGCCGCAGATCGGCTCGCCCATGCCACCCTCGCGGGGAACGCTGCGAGCGCCGTCGGGCCGTTCCTCATGGTCTTCTTCGCCATCTGGTGGGCGTGGATGAACCTCACGTGGTTCGCCTCGGCCTATGACACCGACGACGTCGCCTACCGCCTTGCCGTCTTCGTCCAGATGGCCGGCGTGCTCGTGCTCGCAGCCGGCGTGGGCGCAGCCTTCGACGGCGACTTCGCGGCCGTCACGGCGGGCTACCTCATCATGCGGCTCAGCCTCTTCAGCCTCTGGGTCCGTGCCGCTCGCCAGCACCCGGCGGGGCGGGGCACCTGCTCCCGGTACGCGGTGGGCATCGCGGTGGCCGAGGTGCTGTGGCTGGCGCGGCTCGCCACTCACGGCGCCGGCGGGACGATGTCGTTCGCGGCGCTGGCAGCCCTCGAGCTCCTCGTGCCCGTCTGGGCCGAGCGGCGGGGACCGACCAGCTGGCACCCGCACCACATCGCCGAGCGCTACTCGCTGTTCACCCTGATCCTCCTGGGCGAGAGCATCCTCGCCGGGACGACTGCCGTCGCGGCCGTCGTCGAGCTCGCCTGGAGCTTAGGCCTCGTCGCCGTGTCGGCCGCCAGTCTCGTCCTCGTCGCGGCCCTCTGGTGGCTGCACTTCGCCGTTCCGGCAGGTGCGGGCCTCGAGGCCCGGCGCAGCTGGTCGTTCGTCTGGGGCTACGGCCACTTCTTCACGTTCGCAGCTCTCGCCGCGCTCGGTGCCGGCCTCGAGGTCGTGGTCACCAGCAGCGTGCGTTCGGGCTCGTCGGTCGCCCCCGTCGCACCGCAGCTCGCCGTGGGGTCCGTCGCCCTTCCCGCGGCGGTGTGCCTCGTGGCCGTGCAGCTCCTCCGCGTACCGGACGCCGAGGGACACTCCCGTCGCGGCCTGCGGCGCAGACTGGCTCCCGCCGCGACGGCCACCGCCGCGCTCGCTGTCGCCACAGGCTGCGCAGACCGGCTAGACCCCACCGTCGGGATCGCCGCCGTCGCCACCGTCGTCGCCGCCGTCGCGGTGGCAGACGAGATCACCCGGCTGAAGAGGAAGTACTGACATCGCACACATCATGAGCGCGCAAGGCGGATCCACCCGTCGTCTCGTCATCCAGATGACGGGGCGTCCGTCCGGCGCCGACACTCCGGGGAGCCAGTCATGCCAAAGCAGCCCGACCCCTCGGCCTCGAGATCCACATCGAGACCACCCCTCAGCCGCGATCTGCGGGCGCGACGTACTCGAAGGTCAGACCGGCGGTGGACTGCTCATCCTCGGTCGGAAGCTGCATGAGCGCCAGGGCCTGCGCCTTGAGTCCGTACATCTCGCCGACAGCCGCACCGAGCAGCGCCGGGCTGCCGTTGAAGGCCCGCTCGAGGTGGCCGAGGAGTGCGCAGTAGGAGACGTTGAAACGCTCTTGCGCGACGCGCACCTCGCTGCCGGGCTCGTGGTCGGCCGTTCGCGGGTTCGGTCGCATCGGCCACACGCCGTCCCAGTCAACGGTCACCGGCTCACCGCTCGGCCCGGACGACGGCGTGTCGCCGCGCTGGAAACGCCGGCCCAGCTTGAGCTCGAGCACCCGAAAGTAGTGCCCGACCTCGTCCCGGTCGGGGTGGAACATGTCGTGGTCCCCGTCCCACACATCGCGGTGATCGGCGCCTTCGCCCTGCTCGACGATCTCGCCGAGCGCCAGGAGTGCGGAGTCGAGTCCGTCGACCGCGATGATGCGGCCCGCCCCGCCGTAGGGAGCTGTCGGCGTCGCCTGCCGAGCCGGGTCGCCGCTGAACACGGCTCCCTCGCCGAGCTCCGCGCACAGGTCGACCAGACCCGCGCGGATCGCCGCGTAGAACTGGCCGATCGTCTCGTAGCCCTCGCTCTCGGGCGCCGCCTCTCGCACCGAGGGCCGCTCGATCCGCAGCAGCAGCTCGATCGCCTGTGGGCCGAACGGGAGGAGCTCCACGTCGAAGGACCGGTCGGCGTGCGGCAGTGTCGTGGGGTAGGCGGGCAGGAGCCGGGGGGAGTCGAGGACCGGACGGCCGCCCACCGCGTTGAGCAGGTTGGCGGCGAGGGTGAGGTGCAGCATCTCCTCGATGACGATGCTCTCGACGACCTCGGCGGCGGCCTTGTTGCGCTGCGGATCCAGCGAGTAGAGGGCGCACAGGTAGGGCGGCAGCGTGGCGTGCTCGAGCTCGATCGCCCACTGCAGGTGCTCGCGCAGGCTCTCGATGCTGTCGATCCGAGCCGGCGACAGGGGGGCGCGGGATGTCATCTGGTTCATGTTCTCTCCGACCGACCACGAGCCACGAACGTGACGAGTCACCGGCCTACGACACCCCCGGCTCCTACGTGGCGACGACGCACGAACCACGAGCAACCATGAACGATCCTCAACGACGCACGCGGACCGAAGAGCGTGGTTGGAATGTCCTCGTGACCGTTGGTCTGTCCAGCTCCGCCGCGCCCAAAGCGAATCGGCCCTGAGCCGGTCGACGGTCGATGGTGTCGCGATCGGTGCGCCACAGCGGCAGACATGGCAGGCTCTGTTGCTGTCAAACGGCGGGGTGCCGGTCTTCAGACGGCCGCGCAGGATGCGGATCCACCGGTTCGCGAGCTGTCGTGGCGCAGCGTGGTGGCTCATCTCGCGGGTGCGGATCTGCTGGTGGTAGGCCTTGGCGCCGGGTGAGCCTCGCGTCGAAGAGATCGCCCACTGCTGCGCGGCGTCGGCGAGGTGTGTTGCGCGCGTGCCGCGACAGGACGACCTTCTTCCTGCCGGCGGCTTCAGTGATCCGGTCAGGTTGCGCGACCAGCGATGGCCCGTCAGATGCCGCCGAACGACAGCGCCGTCCATGACAGCGACATGAACGTGAGCAGCAGGAGAGCGCCATCAGGAACAGCCAGACCAGCTCGACTCCCGCGGAGACGAGCACCCGGTCCGCAGTCTCATCGGGACAACCGCGCTCCGCGTCGGGCAAGGTGTCGAGCCAAGAGCCGCTGCCACTGATCACGGCAAGGAGACGAATGATGACGAGGCACCCCGCCGATGCTGGGATGACCGCAGAACCGCCGCCGCCCACGCAGGAGGACGTGCTCGGGTACTTCGACAGCCTGTCGAACTGGGGACGGTGGGGCGAGGACGACGAGCTCGGCACGCTGAACCACATCAGCGACGAGGTCCGGCTGGCGGCGGCGCGGGCCGTGCGTCACGGCAGGAGCGTGTCGTGCGGATGGGAGGTGGCCGTCCCGGAAGAGATGGAGCGGTCGACGACGACGTGCCCGTGCTTCGCGGACCTGCCGGGTGCTGAGACGATGCCGCTGCCCGGGTT